>DNFX01000036.1 GCA_003486795.1 Actinomycetota bacterium | reverse complement strand
AATGCACACACTTCAGATTACACCTTTTTGTCATATTCCAAACAACTACAGGTTTCTTATCCTTTGAAAACTGGAGTAGATGTGAAGGCAGTTTTGAAGATTCTCTGCCATATCTCAATGGGTCTGATGCCTCAACTGCACCGCAATACAATTTAGATATACCGATCATGCCCTTATTTTGTGCATAAAAGAGGAAAAAGTCAACAGGCTTATCTTAATCACGGATATTCCATCAACCAAGACGTCCTTATTGGTTGTCTTTCAAGTATAATTTCACATTTAAAAAAATGTACTGCGGTTAAATTGTGATATAATCGTTAAAAATGAAATCGTTTAAAGGAGTATAGCAAATGCCATTCTTATTAGAAATCTCAGCAGTATTCATACTTTTGGTTTTAAACGGTATTTTTTCAGCTGGAGAAATGGCTATTATCTCTTTGAGAAAAAGTGAAATCAGAGAGATGGTAAAAGAAAAAAAAGAAAAAAGGGTCGAGACATTACTTGAAATGAAAGAAAACCCTGAAGGATTTCTATCCTCAGTTCAAATTGGCATCACACTTTTCAGTACCCTGAGCTCTGCCATAGGAGGCGTATTTTCAGTAAAATATCTAAAGCCACTATTTGATGGAATACCTTTTATAAGAAAAATCAGTGATTCTGTTTCTCTGATAATAGTAGTTATCATTCTGACATATCTTTTCCTTATTATCGGTGAGCTTGTACCAAAATATATAGGTATTAATTACAAAAAAAGGGTTGCACTATTGGTTACACCCTTATTCAATCTCACTGCCCGGGTATTTTTTGTTTTTGTAAATTTTATGTCATTTTCTACAATGTTTATAGTTAACAGTCTTAATCTGAAGAAAAATGAAGAACATATCGGTGAAGGCGAAATTAAAATTTTGCTTGAAGAGGGCAGGAGGAAGGGCATATTTAATAAAACAGAAGAAGAGTTGATTCACGGGGTTTTTGAATTTGCCGATAAATCAGTAAAAGATGTTATGGTTCCCAAACCAAATATCTACAGCATTGATATTGAGGGGAATAAAGATGATATCGTCCGCTATGTTATAGAAAATGAATTTTCAAGATACCCTGTTTACAAAGACACACCTGAGAACATTGTAGGCATCGTCTATCTAAAAGAATTTTTTAGAAGTACGTGGAATCATCAGGAACCCTTCAGCATTGAAAAATTGATGAGAAAACCTTATTTTGTACCAGATACAATGAAAGTTAATTTCCTGTTAAAATCAATGCAGAAAAGGCGTCAACATCTTGCTATTGTGATTGACGAATATGGAACAACAGTTGGAATTGTAACACTTGAAGACCTTATGGAAGAAGTTTTTGGTGAAATCATGGACGAGACAGATGTGGATGACAGAATAGAAAGATTGAAGGACGGAGCTGTCATAATAGATGCTTCATATTCTGTCAGAGATCTGAACAACAGGTTGAACCTGAACCTTCCTGAATCCGCTGATTACGAGACCCTTGGTGGATTTATTCTTACTCAACTACAAGGCATTCCAAGGGGGGGCGAAATTATTTATCATGAAGCCAACAGATTCACCGTTGTTGGCCTGGAAAGAAAAAGAATTACAAAAGTCAAACTGGAAAGATTATGAAAAAATACAGAACAATAAGGCACTGTTCATCACATTGCCTTAAAGATCTTTTGTTTTATTGCATTCGATTATAAACCACAGATTAACAAACCATATTCCCGTTGAAAATACAGGGGTTATGTGGTATGTATTTAAAATTGAAAAGGAGGTAGCATAATGGGCTCTAATACAAAAAAGCTGGAATTGAGAAGAAAGAGAAAAAGAACTGCATCAGGTAAAAAAAGGAAAAAGGTCATGTCCAAAATGTCAACACCGACCTTTTCTATCCACGTAGAAAAAAGTGGGTAATACTTTTCGTTACGAAATCGGTCCTATTAGACCACCAAATGAGGCATACAGCCTGTTGCTGAGGTTTACCCGGAACTGCCCCTGGAATCAGTGCACCTTTTGCCACGTTTATAAAAAAAGAAAATTTGAAAAAAGAAGTCTCGAAGAGATTAAAAAAGATATAGATACTGTAAAAGCAATACATGATGATATTGTTAATCTCTCATTGAAAAAGGGGTTTGAAGGTAAAATAACCGAGCCCCTGGCGGAACAAATATTTTCTGACAGTAATTACAACGAATGTTACAGGGGAGTTGCTGTATGGCTATATTTTGGAGGAAACAACGTATTTATACAGGATGCGAATTCTCTTGCCATGAACCCCGATAATTTTATCAATGCATTACAGTACTTAAAAGAAAAATTTCCTTCAATTAACAGGATAACATCCTATGCCCGTTCAAGAACTATCGCAAAACGTCTTACTGTCAGCGACTTGAAAAAAATGAAAGATTCCGGGCTAACCAGACTTCATATAGGGCTTGAAACCGGGAGCAACGCTCTTCTTAAGTACATCCGAAAAGGAGCAACAAAAGAAGACCACATTGAATGCGGTAAAAAAGTTAAAGAGGCAGGCATAGAACTATCCGAATATGTTGTACTGGGACTTGGTGGCAAAAAAATGTGGAAAGAACATGCAGTGGAAACTGCTGAAGCTCTGAATAAAATAAATCCTGATTTCATACGCTTCAGAACATTAAAAATCCTGAAAGACATGATTCTATATGAAAAACTCGTAACAAACGATTTCATTCTTTTAACAGATGAAGAAATTGTCTTAGAGGAAAAAATGCTGGTAGAAAATTTCGACGGCATTACAAGTTATATAAAAAGCGATCACATCCTTAATCTACTGGAAGAAGTGGATGGTAAACTACCTGATGACAAAGAGCAGATCCTATCAGTTATGGACAGATTTCTTTCCCTTACCGAAGAACAGAAACTGGTATTCAGATTCGGAAGAAGAGCCGGTATTTACCGGAAATTAAATGATTTAAATGATGAGCTTACCTACTTTAAAATAAAAAAACAAATCCGTGAAATGGAAGC
>DNFX01000165.1 GCA_003486795.1 Actinomycetota bacterium | reverse complement strand
GAACAGATTAAAAAACTTAACCAGTGTAGCTGTTCCTGCTGCAGCAGTATTAGCTACACTGGTTAAGTTTTTTAATCTGTTCGAGCAGCTGGCAGAATCTTTCAAAGAATTCATCTTTTTTAATCAATACATTTTCATCATAAAGTTTTTTTATCAGAATATTTTTATCATTCAGCTTATAAATAAAAACAACATTTCCGTCCTGTATTTTTTTAAAAACATCCTTTATGTTTTCTCCTGAAGTATCGGCATCGACAATAGCTGCTTCATAAAGTGAAAAGAAAATCTCATGGTTTCTTACATCCATAAGAGGTATAATAATGACTTTTCCGCCTCTCGTGATTCTTTTCTCAATCTTATCCATATTTTTAAATAATGAGGAAATTGTGAACACGTCAAGAGCATTAAATCCTAATGCCTCCCTGCCGGAAAGCATGGAAAATGTTTTTATTACACTTATTCCTATCCTGGAACCTGTAAAATCTCCTGGACCCAGGCCAACAGCAAAAAGATCAATATCATTTATGCCAAATGACAGGTTTTTAAAAGCTTTGTCTATATCAGCAATAATGTTTTCCATATGCTTTGAGCTTCTGGCATCATTTACAGATGACAGAATTTCATTGTCTTCACTAATGCATATACTTAAATTTTTCGAAGTGCTGTCAATTGCAAGTATCTTCATATACAGTTTTTAATACTATTTTTTAACAAACCGATTTTTTCTTCCCAGTATCTGTCAGCGGAATAAAATGTTATTTTCCTTTTCTGGTTTTCATTATCTAAAAAATCACCATTATTTATCTCATCAATAATATATTCAAACTTTATTTCAAGAAATTCTTTCAGAATTCCTTCCTTTAGCTTACCTGCCCATTCAATGAGCGTGATGGAATTTTCATTATATATATAATCTTCAAGGCCTATATCTGAAATATCATTAATCTCATCTATCCTGTAAAGATCACAGTGCACGATTCTGACGGGTTTGCTGTCTTTTTTACAGTCATATATGTTGATAAGAGTAAAGCTGGGACTGGAAACAGTCTGTTTTGAATTCAGACCCCTTGCTATCCCTGAAATAAATGTTGTTTTTCCTCCTCCGAGTTCTCCCGAAAGAAGTATCACGTCACCTTTTTCAATTAAAGATGAAAGTTTTATGCCGATTTCTATGGTATTTTCCGATGACCTGGAAATACAGGTTAATTTCATTAAAAAAGCTCCATCTGGTCCATAGTGTTATTCTCTGATTCTGCCCTATCAGAATCAGCTGCTGCTTCATACGCTTTCTCCCTGATAGTATCTTCCGGTGAAATTCCTTTGTTATCATTGATAATTTTTGAACTGTCCTGTTCTTTGTCAGAACCAGGAGATGTTTCAATAAACAAACTACTCTCCGGCTGTTCTCCGTTTACAATCTGCATTACCTTCTTCAGCTTTAAGAAGTCATTTCTGAGAATTTCCATTCTTGCAGGTGTATACAGAGCTGCCGCCGGGTGGTTTATAGGCATTATAAAGCGGTTATCTACTTTAAAAATCCTTCCCCTTAATCCTGTTATGCTCTTGTCCGTTTTCAGGATAAGCTGAGTCGAATGTCTTCCAAGAGTACATATTATTGCAGGATCTATTATTTTTATCTGTCTGAAAAGGTAATTCTTGCAGCTGTTTATTTCCACTGACTGTGGATCTCTGTTCTGCGGAGGTCTGCATTTCAGAACATTTGCAATAAAAATTTCTTTTCTTTCAAAACCGATGAGAGCCAAGAGTTCGTCAAGTATTTTGCCTGCCTGTCCCACAAATGGTTTTCCCTGCAGATCTTCATTTCTTCCGGGAGCCTCACCTATAAACATTACCTTTGACTGGGCACTTCCGCTTCCGAAAACAAAATTAATCCTGGTGTCTCCAAGTTTGCAATTTCTGCAATCCTTTATCTCGTAAAAAAATTTTTTTAATTCTTCCCTTTTTTCATAAAATCCGCACATATTTAATTATTCTAATGATAAATTCTTAATTTTTAAGTATAATAACATAAAATTACAAGTTAAATTAATAATTTAAACTATAAAGTCAATAACATTTTTTCAGTTTATTGTCAGATATGAATAAAAAATCTTTCTTTAAATCAGCATATTTAAAAACAGCTAATATTGCCATTTTGCTTATTCTTTTTTTTATGATTCCTGCCATGAATGGCTGCAGTGAAAAACCTTTGGAGATACAGGATATAGTGCTAAGTAAAAATGTTGACGTGAATGGCAATCCTACTGAAGCAGCAGATACATTTGCCAGCGGCACAAAAGAAATCTTTCTTGTAATAAAGATTGAGAATATGAAAACAACAGACAACATAACAGCGAAATGGACCTTTCTTGATGAAAACATAGAAATAGACAGCAAAACGTTTATCCCTGAAGAAAAATTTTCAGGCAATCATGTTTTCAGGATAAAAATTTCCCAGGGATTTCCTTTCGGAAACTACGAAGCAACTGTCTTCCTTAACGGGAAACAGCTGGAAACAATTCCGTTTAAAGTCGAATAAACAAGAATTTCTTATAATTTAATATTTCCCTGATTTAATTTATATCTTTATACAGCTGCCTTTTGAATCAGTTGTATACCTGAATCCGCAAGTTTCTTTATATCTTCGGGCTTGCCAATCATTAAAGAAATCCTGAATTAAAGCTTTTTCGTTTTGCCTGTGATTAACTCGAAAGGTTATTATCTGTTTAAAGATATTGTTTATACCAGTTAATTATATAAGCAATTGCTTCAGCTTTTGTAGGTTCAGCCAGAAGACCATGTTCACCATAATCAAAAACTTCCAGCTTTTTTATATCCCCTGCCTTTTCAAAAAGGAGCAAAGCATTCTCTTCCCATAAAACTATTTTATCTTTCTTGCCGGCCATTATCAGTAGTGGTTTCGGCGATATCCTGCCAACAACGTTCAGGGGTTTCATGTGTATTATTGAATTTACAGAAGAAAGTTCGATATAATAAGTAAATTCATGAACTGTAAATCTGTTTTTCAGAGTATCAATTAGGTCAAGATACCTCTGCTCATAATTAAGGGCATCCTTCATTTTTATCAGGTTTGATTTGCCGTATACAGCCTGTCTTCTATTATCATCTTCTATGGTTACAAGAAATTCGTTGAACTTATCAATACCACTATTTCTTGACCAGTTGTTTTTAAGCCATTCAAATCCGTCAGCGATAGGTGAAAGTGAAACAACACATTTCGAGATTTTCTCAAATGCAGATGCTGCAATTACATTCGACCCACCCATGCTTTCACCGAAAAGCCCTATTCTTTCCGGGTCAATTCCCGGGTAGGTTGAACAAAAATATACTGCAGATATAAGATCCTGGCGCCAGTCAGTAGCGCAAAGCATCCTTCCGAGAGGATACTGGGAATAACCGCATCCCCTGCAGTCAAATCTTAATGAGGCAAAACCTTCTTTTGCAAGTTTCTTTGCCAGAAGAATAAAATCACCGAACTCATCACGTCCGGCTCCGTATCCGTGAGACATGATGATGACAGGATATTTTTCTTCTTCACCTGTTTTATCAGGAAAGCATAATGTGCCTTCAATTTTGAAACCGTCACTGTAAAAAACAACTTCTTTTTCCAATAAGTGTGCCTCCGTATCAATCTATATGAAATACTTCTTCAAGATTCTGAATCTGTGGGCCTATTATGCTTTCATCGCTTTTAACAAAGTATTTATCCATAGCCTTCTGCCATCTTGCCCAGACATCAGTAGTTGCAATCCAGGCAGATCCTTTTTCGAGATTATCATTTTCAAGATATGCAAAGCAGGTTCCGTCTTCCTTGAAATAAATGGAATAATTCCGATATCCTGCTTTTTTAAGGGCATCAGCCATATCAGGCCAGATTTCATCATGATCTTTTTTATATTGTTCCTTAAGTTCAGGTTTTATTTTCCATATCATACCATATCTTGCCATTCATCCCTCCTGATTTTTATTAATATTTAATACCTGTTAATATTTTTTATTTAAAGATAAGCTCTGATATCATATCCATATTATCTGTAAATCTGTATCCTCTCAGATTATCATCAATTTCTTTTTCATGTTCAAGAAGTTTCTCAGCCATTCCCTGGAATTTCCACATCAGTTTTACGCCCAGCTCAAGTGATTTTTTTCTGTCATCCCTCGGGGCAATAATGTCAATCGCACACCAGCCGTCATAGCTTGTTTTGTTAAGATAATAATAAAATTCCAGTATTTCCCAGAAATTAACAGTACCAAAAATCATATCAGGATCTGCATCCTTGTAATTTTCATTTATATGTATCTGTATCAGTTTCTTCCAGTGATCCAGCAGTATCACCGACTCACCTATTCCTTCGGATGCCTGGAGAGCATGCCCTATGTCAAGAGCACATCCCACATTTTTCAATCCTACTTCGTTTACAAAAGCCATTGCTTTGCCGGTATCACCGATAAACTGTTTCTGTCTGGGGTCCTTGAGTTTGGCTTCTACAGCGATCTTCATATCATCTGCATATTCTCCGATTTCTCTTACTGTTTCTACCATATACTTCCAGGAATCCAGATAATTTACCTGAAAAACATAATCAAATCCATCATGAGCAGGCCAGAGAAGCACGCTTTCTGCTTTTATTGCTTTCGCAAAATCAATTGCATCCTTAAACAGCTTTATGGCCTCCTTCCTTACTTTTTCATCATTATTACAGAATGTGCCATGTTTCCATTTTCTGTCTCCCCAGCATTCTACTGCCAGATTGGAAACCTTAAGTCCGAAACTTTCAACTTTTTTAACCAGTTTGTCCGGATCGTCAGGCAGGGGAGCTACCGGGTAAAAAGTAAAAAAACCTGTAAGACCGTCTATTTTCGACATTATTTCAAGCTGCTGATCAACACTCAGAGGTTCAAAGTATCCTCCGGGAACATATCTTTCCGCATAAGTCCCCAGACACCACAAATGAGCATCTACTTTTAGTTTCATCATATTCTCCTTTTCAGATAAAGTTATAAAATTTTGATATATTTCTCATAAGCCGCATCCCATTTTTCTTTTTCACTGGTTACAGGTTCATATCTTCTAACATCTGTCGAGCCTATGCATAATTGTCTGCCTTCTTCCACGTTTTTTATCTCACCGCTTCCCTTCATCTGCATTATAAGATTACCCACCGCAGTTGTTTCTGTAGGTCCGGCTGCAACCTGGACACCAAGCGCATCTGCTATCCACTGGCACAGAAGCCTGTTATTGGTACCTCCTCCCACAAGCTGCATTAATTCGATTTTTTTACCGGTAAGCTTCTCAAGGTTGTTTACATTGAACCTTATCTTGAGAACAATGCTTTCATAAAAACATCTTGCAACGGAACCTATATCTGAAGGTATGCTCTGCCCTTTACGATTGCAGAAATCAGCAATAACTTTCGGCATATCCGGTGAAGGTGGCAGAAAAACCTGATCATCTGCATCTATAAAGCACCTGAATGCTTCCGCTCTGGGGAATAATTCGTCTATTTCAGGCCACGCAATATTTCTGCCTGCATCTTTTCTCCATTTTTCCATACATTGCTGAATAATCCACAAACCGTTAATATTCTTTGACAGAAAATTTTTCCCTTCCGGTCCGCCTTCATTTGCAAAACCTGATAAATACGCATCTTCACTGATTACCGGTTTATCAGTTTCCATTCCCTGTACGAGCCAGGTCCCCATGCTGACAAAGCCCCAGTTTTTATTTTTATCTATCACAGGTATTCCTGTTACGGCAGAGGCGGTATCATGTGATGCTGGAGCGATAACACTGATAGGTTCTATATCAAGTTCCTCAGTTATGCTTTTCTGAATATCACCTATTTTTGTGCCTGGCTGAATTACTTCAGGAAACAGCCTCCCTGAAATACCAAGGAATTCAAGTATTTCGCTGCTCCAGGCATTATTTTTTAAATCGTATACTATAGAAGTGGTAGCTTCAGTAAATTCATTGAACATATTCCCCGTAAGGAAATAATTGAAAATATCAGGAATCATAAGGAATTTGTCTGCAATATCAAGAACAGGAGAATTGCTTAGCTTTAAATCATAAAAATGATAGATTCCCATAATATCCAGTATAAGCCCTCCGGTGAGCATGAATAATTTTTCTCTTGTATATCCTGCTTTCTCCATGGCTCGTGCTGCTTCTGCTCTTGCCTCATCCCTGTAATGCTGCGGATTTGAAATCATCTTTCCGTTTTTATCAAAAAGGGCAAAATCAACACCCCATGTATCCACGCCGAGAGACTTGATATTTTTATAATTTTTCTGTGAAATCAGTATGCCTTCTTTTAATTCAGAAAAAAGGCGGAGTATATCCCAGTATAAAGTTTCTGAAGCATAAACAGGCCTGTTTTCAAATCTGTGGGTGACTTCAAGATCAAATCTTTTGCCATCATATCCAGCAGTAATCGCTCTGCCATTGCTTGCCCCGAAGTCAAAAATAAGATAGTTTTGCAAAGTCATAGTTCTCTTTTCTAAAATTGTAATAAAATCTGCATCAATTTATAAATGATAATATCAGTAACCTGGCTGCCCAGGTTTTTGAAAATAAAATACAAAAACAATAAAGGCATAACTGATATTCGATAATATGTATCAGATTAATAATTATTGCTGTTTTATTAATATAACTGCAGTCTCCGCCTGTTCCTTATGGCATCAAGAGATATTGCAAATACAAGCAGAGCGCCTTTTACAACCATTCTGAGATAGACAGGTACATCCATCATAACCATACCGTTGGAAATAGAGCCAATTATCAGAAGAGCAATAAAAACTCCGAGAAAATTACCTTTGCCTCCACCGACTGCAACACCTCCAAGAACAACGATTGTCAGAACTTCAAGTTCAGCGCCATCACCGTATTCCGGCCTGCCTGAACCAAGCTGGGAAATAAGAACAAGGCCGGCAAAAGCAGCAAAGAATCCTGAAATTACATAAGTTATTATTTTTATTCTGTCAACCTTGATTCCTGCCAGGCGGGCAAGATTCTCATTTCCTCCAATAGTGTAAATATCCCTGCCGAATCTGGTAAATTTAAGTATAAGTGCAAGAATTACAAATATAACAACTATGTAAATCGTTGTATAGGGGATAATATTTCCCAAAAACTTCCTTCCAAGGCCTTCAATAAAATCATTATAAATTCTTGGATTTAGTTTTGCCCAGAAATAGCATATACCTCTTATTGTGGCAAGAGTACCAAGTGTAGTAATAATGGGATTGATACCGACTTTGGTGATGATGAGCCCGTTAATAAGTCCCAGAACACTTCCCATTACAAGCGCAAGGATAACAACTACAGGAGTGGGAATTACTCCTGCATCCATCAATAATACTGCCGAAACTATACCTGCAAGTCCGGCAATAGAACCTATTGACATGTCAAACCCTCCGGCAATCATAACAATTGTTATACCGGCCGACATTATCCCATATACGGCAAAATTATTGAAAATCCCTTTAAAGTTTACAATTGTCAGGAAATTATCGTTTGAAACAGCAAAAATAACTACCATAATGATATATAGTATAATCAGTGACGGTGTAGGGGTTTTTGTCTGGGTGAATATACCAAGGGCTTTTTTAAATACATTTCTGCCCTTTGAATTCTTAGCCTCCAAATTATTCATTAATCCTCCATTTATGCTAAAACATATTATTTTAAACTCTTCTCAATGCCCTGCTTTGTCTTATTTCATAAGTAGCAACTACAAGGATAAGGACAATACCTCTTATAATCTGAATATAAAAATACATTATATTAAGCATTGTAAGTCCGTTATAAAGAATGCTGAGAATAAGAACTCCTGCCAGTGTGCCGAGAATCTGCCCTCTGCCACCGCTTAAAGCCGTACCTCCCAAAATTACTGCCGAAATAACAGTAAGCTCAAGGCCCTGTCCGTGCTGGGGCATTCCTACAGCAGACAATGATGTAAGCATAAGGCCTCCGAGAGATGCTGCTGCCCCGCAAAATACGAATAATAAGAATTTTATGCCTCTTACATTGATACCTGAAAGATATGATGCCATAGGATTAACGCCAATTGCATAGATCCTTCTGCCTATCTTACTTCTGTTCATTATTATATAGGTAACAATAATGACAATAATAAATAAGATAATCGGGAAAGGAATATATTTAAATACGGTCCCCCTGCCAAGGTAATCAATTACAGGATTAAATGCCAGCATTGATTCCCCATTTGAAAGTGTATAACCTATTCCCCTCCATATAGACATAGTTCCTATTGTTGCAATGATTGAATGCNNTGAAAGCACCCATCAGTGTTCCTACTGCAAGACAGATTAATACTACCAGGGCGCCGTTTATTCCTTTACTTAAAAGAAGTGCTGCCAGACAGCTTGTCAGCCCTATATTGCCGCCAATGGAAAAATCTATTTCACCCGTAATAAGAAGCATTGTAAGGATGCATGCAATAATCCCTACATATGAGATATTGCTTAACATCGGAATAAGATTTAAAACTGAAAAGAAAAACTGCTGTCCGAATTTTATCTGGCTGGTTATGCCAAAAAAAGCAATTATTATTACCAGCACTATAAAAAGCATTAAGGTATTACTTATACCGACTTTTTTTCTTTCTTTTTTTGATTCCTGCAAGCGAGCTTCAGCCATTTTTTCCTCCTATATCATAGACAGGCTGCACTTAATAATTTTTCTTCAGTAGCCTCTTTTTTGGTATATTCTTCCGTAAATCTACCCTTGCTCATGACTAATATTCTATCTGCAATGGATAAAATCTCCGGCAATTCCGAGCTTACCATTATTATAGCTGCACCGTTTTCACACAAGTCCTGCATAAGTTTGTATATTTCAATCTTGGCACCTACATCTATTCCTCTTGTCGGTTCGTTTAGGATAATTATCTCTGAACCGCTCTCCAGCCACCTTGCCAGCACTACTTTCTGCTGATTACCGCCGGAAAGACTATTTACCTCGGTATTTATCCCGGGAGTCTTTATACTTAAATCATTAACCCATTTCTCTGCTTTCTGAGTTTCTGTCCTTTTATTTATAAGAAAACTTTTTCCAAGTTCATTTATATTTGCAAGAGTTATATTTTCCTTGACTCCGAGAGCGAGCGCAAGACCCTCCATTTTTCTGTCAAGAGGAACAAGTCCGATTTTGTTATCCCTTGCGTTTCTCGGGCTTTTCATGCTGACTTTTTCACCTTTAATAAAAATTTCACCGCTTTTTATCGGATTTGCACCAAAAAGCGCCTTTACAAGTGAAGTCCTTCCAGATCCGAGTAATCCGAAAATACCAAGTATCTCTCCCTTTCTTAATTCAAATGATATGTCCTTTAAACCTTCTGCATTCAATTCTTTTACTTCC
>DNFX01000235.1 GCA_003486795.1 Actinomycetota bacterium | reverse complement strand
GTTCTCCGGGTTTTGTTTTTATCGTTCATGCCAGCTCCTTTTCTGATAACTGGGAGGCTACTATTTCGCGATAAATACTACAAGTTTTCAGAAGCTCTTTGTGCTTACCACTGCCTACTATTCTTCCTTCTTCAAGCACTATTATATTATCAGCATTCATTATAGTGCTGACTCTCTGGCTCACTATTATTACAGTAGAACTGGTTGTTTCTTTTTTTAATGCATTTCTTAATTTTGCATCAGTTTTGAAATCAAGTGCGGAAAAACTATCATCAAAAATAAATATTTTCGGTTTTCTTATAAGAGCTCTTGCAATGCTGAGTCTTTGTTTCTGTCCTCCAGAGAGATCAACTCCTCCCTGCGCTATTACTGTATCAAATCCATCTTTGAGTTCATCAACAAATTCTTTTACCTGTGCTGTTTCCGCTACCTTGCTGATTTCAGCATCTGTAGCATTTTCATTGCCGAATCTAATGTTTTCAGCTATAGTTCCGCTGAATAGCAAAGATTTCTGTGAAATCAGCCCTATCTGATCTCTTAAGTCGCTTTGCTTTATCTGTCTTATATCGGTTCCGTCTATAAAAATATTTCCTTTCTGGATATCGTAAAATCTGCAAAGCAGATTTATTATTGTAGATTTTCCACAGCCGGTGCTCCCTACGATTGCAGTTGTTTTTCCCGGTTCTGCAGTAAAGGAAACATCATTAACAACTGGCTGCTCAGCTCCTTTGTAGCTGAAAGTTACATTTCTGAATTCTACGTGACCTTTTATATTTTCAAAATCAGCAGGATTTGCAGGATCATTTATTTCAGGTACAACATCAAGAACCTCATTTATTCTGTCAGCTGACGCCTGTGCTCTCGGAATCAGAATAAACATCATTGTTCCCATTAAAAATGAAAACATTATCATAGAAGCATACTGGATAAATGCGACCATATCACCGACATTCATTGCCATATTATTAATTCTTATGCTTGAGAACCATACTATTGCAAGTGTTGCAGTGCTTATAATAAACATCATTGAAGGATGTATAAATGCAATTATTTTATTGACTCTTATAGCATTATCCATGAAATCTTTGTTTGCATCTCCGAATCTTCTTTTTTCATCATCGACCCGATTAAAAGCTCTGATTACCCTTATTCCCATGAGATTTTCACGCATAACCAGATTAAGTTTGTCAATTTTTAACTGCATTATTCTGAAAAGAGGTAATCCTTTTTTCCCTATAAAAATCATTATCGCTACAAGAATCGGAAGAATAACAGCAAAGATTATGGAAAGTTTTGCATCCCTGGTTACAGCCATTATTA
This sequence comes from Actinomycetota bacterium, assembly GCA_003486795.1. The sequence continues at coordinate 1,316 of DNFX01000235.1, read as the reverse complement.
TTCCGCCAATGCCCATCATAATCGCCATTACAAGCATTCTCATCATTATAAAAACGTTCTGTATCTGAATAACATCATTTGTTGTTCTAGTTATTAGGGAAGCAGAACCGAATTTGTCTATTTCATTAAGTGAATAGCTCTCAACTCTTGTAAAAATTCTCTCTCTCAGATCTTTCCCGAAAGCCATTGCAACTCTTGCAATCAGAAAACTGGCAATAATTGTAACTGTAACCGAGCCTGCAGTTATGAGCAGCATATAACTACCAATTCTTAAGATATAAGGCAGATCATTCTTTAGGATACCATTATTTATTATGTCAGACATCAGACTCGGCAGAAAAAGCTCAGAAATTGACTGTAAAAATACAAGAATGACTGTTCCGATTATAGGAAACATATAGGGTTTTAATTGTTTGAAAAGTCTGAGCATTAAAATATTATTCCTTTTTTGATTAATTTACTTCTTTAAATTATATTTTTTATAATTTCATATATTTTTTGAACTTATCGATTCCTCCAGTAATTTTTTTAGCATATTCAGCCCTTCAATTATTTTATTTCTCTCTTCAGACCCGGCTTTTTTAACTGTCTGTTCAATATAGTTATTGATTCTATTATGGAAATCTCCGTGTTTTTTTTCAAAATCGGCTGAGATGCTTACATAAACAATTCTGCGATCCTCATTGCTTCTTTTCCTTTCAACAATTCCATATGTTTTCAGTTTTTCAATTATTCCTGACAGGGTACTGTTTGAAAGACCGAGAAGCTCACTTAATTCAGTAATTTTTATTTTTTTATGTTCGCTTATTGTTTTGATTATTATTCCGTGAGAAGTGCTTATGCCTTCTTTTTCAAGGAGTTTTTTCATTTTGTTCTGTAAGAGAACGAAAATCTGGTAAAGAAGTTTTATTATATCATTATCGTTTTTGTTATCTGTTTTATACATTTAACAACTATCATGCTTTTTTAAAATTAGTTCATATACGAATATTTCGCTTTCGAAATATTATTCTTAAAAAAATAATATGTCAATCACTTTTTTAATTTTCCTGACATCACTTTTTTAATTTTATTTGCAATTGAAATAAAGAGCTGCAATATTATTATTCTGGATCTATGAGACATCATGCACTAAACTAATATAAAAATATTAAAAGTAAATAAAGGTAATAATTAACATATTTATGTATTTGCATATTTATGTTATTTATGATAAGTTATTTTCTGATCCGATTATGTTAGAACCATATTTTGAAAAACCAAAATTTAAATTATTCTTAGGTGATTCTATAGAAATACTTAAGGATATACGGGAT
>DNFX01000252.1 GCA_003486795.1 Actinomycetota bacterium | reverse complement strand
GATATATTTATGGCAACAGTGAAAGATGCCAACCCTGGCGGAGTTGTCAAAAAGAGTGATGTTGTCATGGCAGTACTTGTAAGATCAGTCAAAAAATATAGAAGAAAAGATGGTTCATATGTCAGATTTGATGAAAATGCTGCAGTAATCATCGATAAACAGGGAAACCCTAAGGGGACACGTATATTCGGACCTGTTGCAAGAGAATTAAGAGAGAAGAATTATATGAAAATAATATCTTTATCTCCGGAAGTTGTATGAATTAATTTTTACAGGAGTGTAGATAATGTTCAAGATTAAAAAAAATGACAAAGTAAAGATTATGCAGGGCAAGGATAAAGGGAAAGTCGGAAAAGTCCTGAGGATTGATCCATCAGAAGAAAAACTATATGTTGAGGGTGCAAATATAATCAAAAGGCATACAAGACAAAAAGCCCAGAATCAGCCTGGTGGAATTATAAAAAAAGAAGGTCCTATTAATATTTCCAATGTAAAGATAGTCTGTCCCAGCTGTGGAAAAGATTCAAGAGTAGGATTTGAAATTAAAGATAATGAAAAGATAAGGATTTGTAAAAGCTGCGGACAGCAGGTTTAATTTTTAAGCATTTATTTAAAGAGGATAAATTATGACTGTGATAAAACCTAGATTAAAAGAAAAATATGACAGTGAGATATTAAAGCAGCTTATGGAGGAAAGGAAACTCAGTAATGTAATGGAAGTTCCCAGGCTGAAAAAAATTACTATAAATATGGGTGTTGGTTCAGCTACACAAAACTCAAAAGAACTTGAGGGAGCTGTAAAAGATCTGGCGAAGATAAGCGGACAGAAACCTGTTATTACAAAAGCAAAAAAATCAATTGCAAGTTTTAAAGTCCGTGAGGGAAATTCAATAGGCTGCAAGGTGACACTAAGGGGAGCAAGAATGTATGAATTTCTTGACAGGCTTTTAAATGTTGCAATTCCCAGAATAAAAGATTTCAGAGGTATCTCAAGAAAGAGTTTTGACGGAAGAGGTAATTATACTTTTGGTTTAAGGGAGCAGACTATTTTTCCGGAAGTAAATGTTGATGACATAACTTCAGTGAAAGGCATGAACATTACTTTTACAATAAGTTCCAAATCTGATGATGATTCACTGGTTTTATTGGAAAAATTTGGTTTCCCATTTAGAAAATAATTTTTAAAACAGGAGGATTTTTTTGGCTAAAAAGTCATTGATAGTAAAACACAGCAGAGTGCCTAAGTTTTCTACAAGAAAATATAACAGATGTAACAGATGCGGAAGACCCAGAGGATATTTCAGAAAATTCGGTCTCTGCAGGATATGTTTGAGAGAACTTGCGTATGAAGGCAAAATTCCTGGACTTACAAAGTCCAGCTGGTAATTAAAGGAGGAAATTAAATGGCAGCAATATCAGATCCTATAGCTGATATGTTAACAAGGATTAGAAATGCCAATAAAGCAAGAATAGATTTTGTTGATATGCCCAATTCCAAAATGAAAAGGGAGATAGCAAAAATTCTGCTTGAAAAAGGTTTTATAAAAAATTTTGAAGTTACTGATGAAAGCTCAAATAGCAACCTGAGGGTTCATTTGCAATTCGACAGAAACAAAAAAGGCATAATTAAAGGCATTAAAAGAATTAGCAAGCCAGGTTTAAGGATTTATGCCAAAAGCAGCGAAATTCCCAGAGTCCTCGGAGGACTGGGAATGGTTGTAATATCTACATCCAAAGGAATTATAGCTGGTGATGAGGCAAAAAAATCAGGTCTTGGCGGAGAAATTATTTGTTACGTCTGGTAAAGATTAAAAGGGGGATTTAAAGTGTCCAGGATTGGAAAATTACCAATTGATATACCATCTGGAGTAGATATAAAAATTGATGGTTCCATTGTGACTGTAAAAGGAAAATTGGGAGAACTTTCCCAGGAAATAGGAAATTTGCTTGATGTTTCCATTGAAGATAACAAGTTAGTTGTAAAAAGAAAATCTGATGACAAGACAGGAAGATCGCAGCATGGTCTTTACAGAAGTCTTATCAGTAATATGGTAAAAGGTGTCAGCACTGGATTTGAAAGAGCGCTGGATATAATCGGAGTAGGTTATAGGGCAAGCAAGAAAGGCGAGGATCTTGAAATACTAATAGGTTATTCAAATCCAGTACTTATCAAATCAACAAAAGATGTAAGTTTTGATGTTCCGAACCAGAATGTCATTTTGGTTAAAGGCATAGACAAGCAGAAAGTCGGAGAAATGGCTAACATGATTAGAAATGTCAGAAAACCTGAACCGTATAAAGGCAAAGGTATTAAATATAGAGAAGAAGTAATAAAAAGAAAAGTTGGCAAAACTACTGCTTCAGGCGGTAAAAAGTAAAGTTTTTTGATATACAGGAGTTTTTATGAGGACTAAAAAAGATATAAGAGATACAGCAGAAAGACGTAAACTGTCAGTCAGGAACAGAATAAAAAAGTTTTCTGACAGACCAAGGTTATGTGTTTTCAGGAGCAATAAATATATTTATGCTCAGATAATAGATGACAGGACAGGAGCTACAATTACTGGAATTACAAGCAGAATGATAGAAAAAAAGCCTGATGAAAAAGGAACTATCGGTGTTTGTTTCCGGACAGGTAAAGCTTTGGCTGAGAAAGCAAAAGGAAAAAATATAGATAAAGTTGTTTTCGACAGAGGAATGTTTAAGTTTCATGGTAAGGTAAAAGCTCTGGCTGATGGTGCCAGAGAAGGTGGTCTAATTTTTTAACGGGTGATTTTTAAGGAGGAATTGGTGCCTGAGTTTAGCAAAGATAAAGATAATAATTTTGGTGAAAAGGTTCTGAAGATAAATAGAGTTGCAAAAGTTGTCAAAGGTGGAAGAAGATTTTCTTTTTCTGCTCTGGTTGCAGTTGGTGACATGAACGGTATGGTCGGAGTTGGATTTGGAAAAGCTAATGAAGTTTCAGTAGCCATACAGAAGGGTGTTTATGCCGCAAAAAAGAATATGTTTAAGGTTCCTTTGAATAATGGAACTGTTCCGCATGAGGTTAATGCGAAAAATGGTGCCGGTCATGTATTTTTTAAACCGGCTACACAGGGAACAGGTGTTATTGCAGGTGGTCCCGTAAGAGCAATCATGGAGCTTGCAGGGGTAAAAGATGTTGTTGCAAAAATAATTGGAAATTCAAATGCTTTAAGTGTGGTCAATGCAACAGTAGCAGGCCTGAAAAGTTTGCGAACCGGCAGTGACGTAAATAATAACACATAAGCTTTTAAGGAGAAGAAATGGTTAATATCAGCGATCTGGG
>DNFX01000279.1 GCA_003486795.1 Actinomycetota bacterium | reverse complement strand
GAATTGTACCGCTGTCCTTACCCAGGGATAATTCATAATCAAATGTCAGAATTATTTTTGTTTCTTCTTTTTTCCTGATCAATTAAATCTCCATTTTAAGAATGATTAAAAATAATTGTTTTATATCAAATTTTAATATTTTTAATCCACTTTTTATTTTCCAGATACCAATCAACTGTATTTTTTAATCCATTGTCAAAATCAACTTCCGGTACCCAACCCAATATTTTTTTTGCTTTTTCTATATCTGCAAAAGTTATGAAAACATCTCCCGGCTTCATATCCTCGGTTATAATCTCAGATTTTCTGCCCGAAATAACCTGAATAAGTTTTACAAGCTCAATCAGCTTTATCGGGTTCGAGTTACCGAGATTAATTATTTCATATCCTTTTACCCTGTCAATGCATTTAATCAGACCGTCTGTTATATCATTAATATATGTATAATCCCTGCTGGAAGAACCGTCCCCGAAAACCGTTATTTTCTGGCCGGAATATATCTGTCTTGTAAATTTATGTATTGCCATTTCAGGTCTTTGTCTTGGACCATAAACCGTAAAAAATCTTAGACAGTATATATCAAAATTATAAAGATGATGATAATTATAGCATAAAAGCTCTCCAGATTTTTTTGTGGCTGCATAAGGTGAAACAGGCATGTCCACATTATCTGATTCTGAAAAAGGGACTTTTTTGTTCCCGCCATACACGGAAGAAGAAGAGGCGAAAAGCATTTTTCTCACTTTGTACTTCTTCATGCATTCCAGTAGATTTATTGTTCCTTCAATATTTACCTTTTCATAGAGAAGTGGGTTATCTATTGATGGTCTGACTCCTGCCATAGCCGCAAGATGTATGACGATATCGATATTGTTGTCTGAAAAAATTCTTTCAAGAAATCTTTTGTCCAGTATGTCGCCCCTGATTAAGGTAAAATTTTTATTTCCCAGGTTATGTCCTATATTATTTTCTTTAATGAGCGGATTATAGAAATTATTGAAATTATCAAGGCATAAAATTTCTGAATCATTTTCCAGTAATCTGTCAACCAGGCTGGAACCGATAAAACCTGCTCCTCCGGTTATTAGAATTTTCAATAAACAAACCTCTTAGACCAATGTATTAAATTTTAAAAATCAGGTAAAATTTATAATATTATTTTTATAGTTTTTTATTTATAGTTTTTGAATATTTTTTAGCTATTATACATTAAATAGTATTTTTTTATAGTTATTAATCTTTAAATGTTACGTGTATTTTTAACAGAACTGAATTAAGGAAAATAAATACAGGTAGAAAAAAATGAAAGTCAGAGAGTACTTCAGCAAAACTTCCAATATACTTACTTTTGTGTTCCTTTTGATTATCTGCATTCTGGGATTTGTATTAAGAGTGAGGAATCTGGGGTATCTGTCACTCTGGGGAGATGACGGTCATACTTTTATAGGAACAGTCAGCATACTCAGACACGGATATCCTCTTCTGCCTTCAGGGAATATATTATGGCATGGTATTTTTGATTATTATCTTAAAGCTCTGCCGGTTCTTATACTCGGAGCCAGTGAATTTTCACTAAGGCTGGTAAGTGTTTTATGCGGAACCGGCACAATACTTGTAACTTATTTTTTCGGAAAAGAACTAGTCAATAAATTTGTAGGATTTCTTGGTGCTTCCATAATTGCTTTTTCCACATGGTATGTACAGTTTTCGAGAGAGGCAAGATATTATCAGGATTACCAGTTTTTTTACATACTGACTTTTCTGTTCTTTTATCTTGGTTTCATAAAAAACAGAAAACCATACAGAGTACTCACTGTTATTTTTATGGTCCTTACCCCTCTTGTACACGGAGTGGGCATAGTGCTTGTTTTCCTTTTTATCCTTCTTATTTTTTACAGGGGTAAGAAATTCTTTAAAAAAGAAATAATAATTCCATTTTTAATAGTGTTCATTCTTGATGCTGCACAGATAATCAATCAGGTTTTCTTCTGGAAAGTGGGAAGGAGCTTTTATTCGGAAGGAAAAGGCATCAGAGCGATGTTTGAAGCATATTTCCAGTTACCTGATCCTTATTATTTTAATGTAATAAAATTAATGTTCCCAAAGATGTTTTATGTTTTCATGGCAGGAATTATATTTTTTATTGTATTTTCAATAATAATTTCTGTTAAAAAGAATACCACAGTAGATAATTATCCTTTAAGAGAAAATTATATAAAATGGGGAAAGTTAAGATGGCCTTATAATTATTTTTTGATACTTTCAAATTTCATTCTGGTCATTATCTTTATATCGCTCGGAAAAATGTATGGACAGCAGAGGTATGTATACTTTTTAATGCCTGTTTTTGTTATCGGTTTTTCCTATACAGTCTTTTTGTTTTCACTTTTTTTAAAGAATATAATCTTAAAATTAATAAAATCAAAGTCTTTAAAAGCAGGGGAAGCAGTTCTTACAATTATATTTATTGCTTCTTCTGTATTGCTTGTTGATGGTATTAATCCGAAAGAAGTGCTGGCTTTACCGTACAGGGCACATAATGAGAGAATAAATAATTTTTATTCAATATCAAATTCCTGGTCAGTTCACTGGGATGCTGCAACTGCAGGGAAATATGTTGCTGCCAATGCCGAAGAAGAAGATATAATAATAACAACTGATATATATAATTCGCCTCCATATTCCGGAAGGGTGGATTACTGGCTCTGGATAGGAAGCCTGGTGTCATGGGCCCCTTATCATAATGAAGATGGAAAAGTCATTGATGACACCTACGGAGTTGAAGTTTTAAGAACTCCCATGGCTTTTTTTAATGTATTAAATGACAATACTGATAAAAATATCTGGGTAATTACATCAAGGTCATTATTCACCAAAGAGCACATAGACCCGCTTATTCTTGATGTCCTGGAAAAATCAGAACGATACAGGGTACTGACTGCAAGAGATGATACCTCAAGGCTTTATTATTTTCCTGCAACTGATCAGAATGAGAGGCTGCTTCTTTCAGATGTATTTAAGTCTGATAATTCA
>DNFX01000097.1 GCA_003486795.1 Actinomycetota bacterium | reverse complement strand
TTTGTTTCATGCAGGGTGAAGTATGCTGTGCTTCCACAAGAGCATATATCCACAAGGATATATATGATGAATTTGTAGAGAAACTTGTTGCAAGATGCAATGCAGTCAGACTTGGAGACATAATGGATCCACAGACCCAGATGGGCTCCCTGATTGACGAAAATCAGTTTAAACAGGTAGATAAATATGTAAAGGGTGCAGTTGCTGATGGTGCAAAACTATTATGCGGCGGATTCAGGGAAATGGATGCACCTATGGATAAGGGTTATTTCTACAGACCCACAGTTCTTGAAGTTACTTCAAATAAATTGACATGTGTCCAGGAAGAGATTTTCGGCCCTGTTGTTACAGTTATGAAAGTCGATAGTTTTGATGAGGCTCTTGAATTGTCAAATGATTCAGTGTACGGACTGGGAGCAACAGTATGGAGTGAAAATTACAGAACACTTTTAAAGGCAACTGAAACCTTTAATGCTGGTATAGTATGGATGAATACAAATGTAATGTCAAAAATAGAAGCATCTTACGGTGGCAATAAGCTAAGTGGTCTTGGAAGAGAGGGCGGAGTTGTAGGCCTTATGGAATACTTAAAGTGCAAGAATAATGTACTTTATACTGGTCCGAAAGATAATTATTATGGCTTTGAAGATTAATAAATACTGATTTATTAATCAAAAGAAATTATTAGTTTAATTCCGTGATAAGAGGGTTATGTTTTTTAGAAATTACTTTATAAAAGTCCTTATCCGGATGGGTATTAAAGTAATTAATAGATAATATAATTTTTCTTGTCACGGAATTTGCTTTTAAAGGTTGTAATTTAATTAAATTTTTAAGGAGATGGAACAATTATGAATGAAAATTCATTAATTGATGTAATGGTAGCAAAATCAAGAGCAGCGCAGCTGAAATTTGAGAAATTCACTCAGCAGCAGATAGATAAGTGTGTAAAAATAGTTGCCAAGGTTGTATTTGATAATGCAGAAAAATTTGCACAAATGGCTGTTCAGGAAACAGGAATGGGCAATTATGAGGATAAGCTCAAGAAGAAACTTGGAAAATCAAGAATAATATGGCACAGCCTCAGAAACAAAAAATCAGTAGGCATTCTTGAATATAATGAAAAAACCAGAATTGCATTGATTGCAAAACCAGTGGGTGTTGTCGGCGCTGTTACACCATGCACCAACCCGGTTGTAACTCCGATGTGCAATGCAATGTTTGCATTGAAGGGAGGAAATTCAATAATAATAGCTCCCCATCCCAGGGCAAAAAAATGTGGCAAATATTTTGTTGATCTTTGTAATGAAAAATTATTAGCTGAAGGAGTTCCGGCAGATCTTATTCAGATAATTGAGGAGCCGACAATAGAGCTTACAAATGAGCTTATGAGAAAAGTAGACGTTGTAGTTGCAACGGGCGGAATGGGCATTGTAAAAGCTGCATATTCAAGCGGTAAACCTTCGTTCGGAGTAGGAGTAGGCAATGTTCAGGTAATAATGGACAGAGATATTGATATAAAGGATGCTGTTTCCAAAATTATTACTGGCAGAGCTTTTGATAATGGAATTATATGCTCCGCTGAGCAGACTGTTATGGTTCCGGATGAAAAATTTGATGAAATTGTAAATGAATTTAAAAATAACGGGTGTCAGTTTGTTTCAGGTAAAGAAGAAAAACAAAGACTTAGAGATGCTCTTTTTATAAATGGAGTTCCCAATAAAGATGTTATAGGGCAGGAAGTATCAAAAATAGCAGAAATTGCAAAAATAGACATTCCTTCAGGCACGAAAGTAATAGTTGTTGAAACTGACGGAATAGGTAAAGAGGATGTATTCTGCAAAGAAAAAATGTGCCCCGTGATTGCCTTAATCAGATATAAGGATTTCTCAGAAGCTGTCAGTTATGCACAGATAAATCTTGATTTTGAAGGCAAAGGGCACAGCGTTTCTATTCATTCAAACAACAAAGAAAATATTGAATACGCTGCTCTCAATATAAAAGTAAGCAGGATACTGATTAATCAGATATGTGCAACATCAAACGGCGGAAGCTTCTTTAACGGTCTTGCTGCAACCACTACCCTGGGTTGTGGCTCATGGGGAAATAATTCAATATCTGAAAATTTGGATTACAAACATTTATTAAATATAAGCCGTATTGCGTATTTCAATGAATCACTAACTGCACCAACCGATGAAGAACTCTGGGGGGATAGTCTATGAAGCTTTTGGAATATAAAGGAAAAGAATTATTAAAAAATTACGGCATACCGGTTCAGAATGGTGTGGTTGTCCAGGAGAATCAGGATATAAAAGAATCCATCAAAGAATTAAAACTCCCTTTTGTACTTAAAGTCCAGATAATGGCTGGGGGAAGAGGTAAGGCAGGAGGAATCAAATTTGCAGACAGTATTGAAGAAGCCGAAAAGCTTGCAGAAGAAATGCTTAAAATGGAAATCAAAAAACTTAAGGTAAAGAAGGTACTGATTGCTGAAAAGGTAGATCTTGCCGATGAATGGTATCTGAGTATAGTGCTTGACAGACTTAATAAAACACCGATGCTTATATTCAGTCCCCTGGGAGGCGTAGATATCGAGGATACGGCCAGAAATAATCCTGAAAAGATAGCTAAGATTCCCATCAATCCTTTTCTGGGAATAAAGGAATATACAACCAGATATATCTTTAAAAAATATGACCTGGATCAGTCATTATCTGAAGAATTCACTTCTATAGTAAAAAATCTTTTCAGGCTTTTTAAGGAATATGACTGCACACTTGTAGAGATAAATCCCCTTGCAATTATTAATGAAGACAAGCTGCTTGCAGTTGACTGCAAGGCAGACATTGATGACAGCTCTCTTTACAGACACAGCGATATAGTTGAATTCAGGAATTCTATTGAAGAAAACATTCTGGTAAAAGAGGCCAGACAGTTTAATTTCCTTTATATACCTGTAACAGATGACGGGAATATTGCTGTTGTAAGTAATGGCTCCGGAATGATTATGTCCTGCATAGATCTTATAACAAAGGTAGGGCAAAAAGTAGGAGCCGCATTAGATCTCGGAGGAGGAGCTACTTCGGACAGAATAGCTGAGGCGGTTAAGATAATTTTCAGAAACCGGAATATAATGTGTCTGTTTATTTCTATTTTTGGAGGAATTACCCGCTGTGATGAAGTAGCAATGGGAGTAAAAAATGCTCTTGAATCCGGAGAAATTGAAAAAGACAGAGTAGTGGTTATAAGACTTGAAGGCACAAACAAGCAGGAGGCTTTAAAAATACTGTCAGAAATCGGTGATAATGTAATTATTGCTGACAGTATAAGTGATGGTGTTAATAAAATCAGTTCCAGGAGATTTTAAATATGAGTATATTAATAGATGAAAATACAAAATTAATCATACAGGGAATAACCGGCAGGGAAGGGACTTTTCACGGAGAGAGAATGATTGCCTATGGAACAAAAGTCGTAGGCGGGGTTACTCCGGGAAAAGGAGGGCAGGATGTATTCGGAGTACCTGTTTTTGATACGGTAAAACAGGCATATGAAGAAACAGGAGCAAATACCACAGTATTATTTGTACCTGCCAGGTTTACTGCTGAAGGAGCATATGAGGCAATTGATGCAAAAATACCTCTTGTGATAACAATAGCAGAACATGTACCTGTACATGACATGATGAATGTTTATAATCTTGCAAGAAAATCGGATTCGATAGTTGTAGGGCCGAATTCGTTTGGTGTGATTTCACCCGGCAAATCCAAAGCAGGTTTTATGCATGACAAAATATTTACACAGGGGAATGTGGGGATAATGTCCAGGTCTGCTACAAACTGCTATGAAACTGTATTTCTTCTGACTAATGAAAATATCGGCCAGTCCACTGTAATAGGCATAGGCGGAGATATGATTCCGGGCTCATCTTTTGTTGATTTTCTTCCCATGTTTGAAAAAGATGATCAGACAGAGATAATTGTAATTATAGGTGAAATTGGTGGAAGCGATGAGGAGATTGCTGCTGAATACATTAAAAAATATATTAAAAAACCAGTTGTTGCGCTGATTGCAGGCAAAAATGCTCCCAAGGGGACATCAATGGGTCATGCAGGGGCTATTGTTTCTGCTGACGGAACCGGAAGTGCTGAGAATAAGGAGAAGAAGCTTGCTGAAGCAGGTGTCATAATAGCAGAAAGCACAGAACATATTGTGAAGATAATAAAGGAAATGCGATAGCTTTTTCTGAAGATATGTTCTTTCTTGGATGTTCTTTTTCTGAGTGATATTTTTGTAAAATACTTTAATCTGAGGCGTATTCTGTGAAAGCAGTAGTAAAAGAAAAAAAGGGTTATGATAATATAAAATACAGGGAAGTACCTGTTCCTGAAATCAGTGATGATGAAGTTCTTATAAAAGTCATGGCTGCAGGCATATGCGGTTCTGACCTTCATATATTCCATGATGCTTTTCCCTACTGGCCGCCTGTTATTCTTGGTCATGAGTTTGCCGGAGTAATAGTAAAGAAAGGCAAAAATATTACCCGTTTTGACATCGGAGACAGAGTTACATCCGAGCCCCAGCAGAAAGTGTGCGGAGTTTGCAGATTCTGCAGAACAGGAAGACCTCATCTTTGCTCATTTAAAAGATCTCCCGGATGGGGAATTGACGGGGCAATGGCTGAATACATAAAAATATCAGACTGCCAGCTCCACAAGATACCTGAAAATGTTTCTTTTGTGGAGGGAGCAGTAATAGAGCCTACGTCTACAGTTACCCATGCTATTATTGAAAGAGGTAATATCAGGGTCAATGATTTTGTAGTGGTTACAGGAACCGGAACGATAGGTCTTATTGCTGCACAGGTTGCAAAAGCCTGCGGAGCGCGAAAAGTTGTTATAACCGGTCTGGATATTGATGAAGAGTACAGGCTTAAAGTTGCAAGGGAACTGAAAATTGATCTGGTTCTGAATGTCCAGAAAGAGAATCTCAGGGATATTGTTATGAGCAATACTGAAGGTTACGGAGCAGATATGGTGGCGGAATGCAGCGGAAGTGAATCCGCAATAGGGGATGCTGTTGAAGTTCTGGCAAAAAATGGCAGGCTGGTAGGACTGGGACTAAGTGGAAAAGATAAAATAAACATAAACTGGGATAAAGCTGTTCAGAAAGAAATTGAAATAATTCCATCCATGAGCTCTACTTTTTCTTCATGGGAGCATACTATAAATCTTTTAAATGAGAAAAAACTTGATTTGAGTAAAGTAATCTCTGACATAATGCCGCTTTCTCAGTACAGAAAAGCATTTGAAAAAATCGATAAAAAACAGGGTTTGAAGATTATCCTTGTTCCTGATAAAGAATATAATGGATAATTCTCATTAAGCAGAATCAATAAAAAAATATTTAAAAAATAGATGCTAACCAAAGGAGAAAGAATGATGTCAAGGGAGAAATTAAGCGGCGTATTTATTCCTGCAATAACATCTTTTGCTGTAGATGAAGAGGTTCAGTACGATAAGCTGGAAGAGAATATACGAAATTATAATAAAACTTCCATAAGGGGCTATCTGGCATTAGGTTCAAACGGCGAAAATAAAAGCCTGACTTTTGGCGAGAAACTGAAAATCCTTGAAGTTTTCATAAAGAGCAAACAGGACAAAGTAGTGATGGCAGGAACCGGATGTGAGTCTACCAAAGAAACAATAGAATTTAGCAGACAGGCAGCAGAATTGGGAGGAG
>DNFX01000242.1 GCA_003486795.1 Actinomycetota bacterium | reverse complement strand
CTTCTGCATCAGCAAACTGACCGAGAAGATCCCTGCTTTTGCTTTCGCTGTCGGCAAAGCCGATACCGGATATAAGGTCAATCAGCTCACCAAGCCTCTGCTTGTCAAGAGCCTGTCTTCCATAATCTTTGGGAAGAATTCCCTTAAGGACAGGATTATCCCTTTCTATTGCATCCATTGCGCTATCTATAAGATTGCCTATTTCAGGTTTTTTGGCATTATCTTTTAAGAAATTCCATCTTGCTTCTATCGGGACCCAGAAAATGTTTTCACCCCTGTACTCATCAGGGTCTTCAGGGTCTGCTCCTTCACTGACAATAGAATTAAGTTCTTCGTATCTGTGTATGAATGCGTCTGAAATATATTTTAAGAATATAAGGCCGAGAACAACGTGCTTGTATTCGGCAGCATCCATATTGTTTCTAAGCTTGTCGGCTGCAAGCCATAGTTTCTGTTCAAGAGACTGGCCGGAGTTTTTTTCTTTTGCCATTTTCTGTCCATTCGCTTAAAAATTACCGAAGATTTGAAAAAGCTGTAATTGAAGTTAATTATAGTAAATTTTAGTATTAATTTCTTTAATTATTTTGGAATTATTTTTATTTGCTTAGGGAAACAGAAGAATTATTTTAAAAACAGAATCTGTCAGAAATCAAATTTAAAATTCTTTTCCTTAAACAATTTAATACATACATCCACTATTTCAGGGTCATAATGTGTGTCTTTAAGGGCCTCGATCTCTTTTAAGGCTTCCTCGATGCTTTTGGCAGGTCTGTAAGGCCTGTGGGATATCATTGCTTCCACTGTGTCAGCAACTGCAATTATTTTGGCATCAAATAATATCTGACCTGATGTAAGACCTTTCGGATAGCCGGAACCGTCAAGTTTTTCATGATGCTGGAGAATAATTTTGGCTACAGGGTAACCGAAATCTATTTCCTTTAGTATATTATGTCCGACTTCCGGATGTATTCTGACCATTTTAGTTTCAATTTCTGTAAGTTTTGCAGGTTTGGAAAGAATAGAAGCAGGAATACCGATTTTTCCTATATCATGAACCAGTGAAGCAATTGAAAGCATTCTGATTTTATTATTATCAAAACCTAATTCATCTGAAATTGCCCTGACAAGCTTCTCAACTCTTTTCTGGTGCCCGGCGGTATATGGATCTCTTGTCTCGACTATCGAAGAAAGACAGCTTATTGTTCCATCAAGAGTCTTGTTAAGTTTGTCATAACTTATTTTCAGTTCATCCTTTGAATCTCTGTAATCATGTAAAAGTTTTGCAAGCTTTATATTGGAATAGCTTAAATTTGAAAACATCTGGACTAGTTTTAAATAAAAACTCATTGTTTTTTTAATTTTCTGCCTGTTAAATCTTGGCACCCTGTACAATGCCTCCAGATATTTATCAATATCAAAACCGAATTTCTCTGCCTGTTCTATAAATATTTCTTCTTCAGGAATCTCGTCTTCATAAAAAAACTGGCCCAGAAATAAATTACCCATATGTTTTCCCCCTATTATTATAGGGGTTATCATATCCCTGAGATTATTTTTACATTTATATGAAACAAATTCTCCTTCTTTAATATTTTTTATAAAATGAGCTTCAGTTTCTGCACAGTTTCTGGCACTTTCTTTATTTACTCTGTGAAATTTTGTACAGATATCCTGCCATCCTGCAGAAACAATTATATTTCCCTCAAGGTCATCTATAGCCATGGGGACACTATCTAAAAAATAAAAATCATCTATCATGGACTGCAGCAAATCACTGTTGATTATGTTTCTGAATTCTTCTTTGTTTTTCATAAATTGAAAAATTTTAAGTAGCAGTAAAGTTATATTGTTTGCCTGAAAATTTTTTATTAATAAATTTTATATAAAAATCCTTAAATAATAAACAATAGAATATTAAAGTAATTAATAATATTAAACTTATATACAATTATAACAGACAGAAAATTATTTTGTTTCTAAAAATTTTGACTGATTTATCAAAAAAATCAGCCCCAAAAAATTAGAAGTGCCTAATTCCGGTTAGACACTTCTAATTTAATATCCCTATTAAATGGGTTTAATACTTATGCTGACAATATTCTGACATATAAGGCAGAATATTTATCCCGTCAATACAGTCTTTTAAGCACTGAGTAATTTTTCGGAAATTTCAACAGCTGTTGATGCATCTGCAGCATATCCGTCTGCACCGATGCTGTCGGCATATTCCTGTGTTACAGGAGCTCCGCCAATTATTATCTTTACTGACTTCGCATTTCCGTCTTTTCTTACTTCCTCAATTATTTCTTTCATTGCAGGCATCGTTGTTGTAAGAAGAGCTGAGAGGCCAAGAATATTCGCTTTGTTGGAATTTACAGCTTCTACGAATTTCTCAGGCGGAATATCCACGCCGATATCAACAACATTAAATCCTGCACCTTCAAGCATCATGGACACGAGATTTTTTCCGATATCATGAAGATCTCCCTGCACTGTTCCGATTACTGCTGTCCCTTTTGACGGAGCGCCTGATTCTGAAAGCAGGGGTTTTAAAATATCCATGGCTGCATGCATAGCCCTTGCTGCTATAAGCACTTCAGGGATATACATCTCATTGGCTTTGAATTTTCTTCCGACAACGTCCATGCCAGCAATAAGACCCTCATTGAGTATTTCTACAGGGTCTATACCTTTGCCTACCAGATCCTGGGTAATCTCCTTGCTCTTTACATTATTACCCGTAAGGATTGAGTCAGCAAGCTCCTGATATTTTGCCATATTCTCTCCTTCTTTTTAAATGATTAATAATAGCTTGCAATATAATATCAGAAAAAAGGAAAAGTTTAAAAAAATATAAAAATTGAAATCAAAATAGTTCTTTAGAAATATTTCAGCTATAAAAATCTTTGCCAGGTTTTTGGTATAATACAAATTTATTCTTTACATATATAATATAAAATTAAAATAAAATTACTAATTGCTTCCTGCTGCATATGCAGATATGGATGAGATATTTGCCTTAGTGTTCCAACTATAAAATCCTGGATATCTCTACTCGAAGCAAGCTTTGTTATATATCTACTTCATCAATACTTTCT
>DNFX01000093.1 GCA_003486795.1 Actinomycetota bacterium | reverse complement strand
ACTCCTTCAGAAATAAAAAAATATTTTTCTCTCATATCTTCTGAATCGAAGCTTCCACTTTTTATTAGCATCAGGGATTTGAAAAATATGCAGGTAGTTAATTATCTGGAAGCAGTCAAAGCCGGATTTACCGGAATTGATTTAAGCCTGATTCCTTCTGATTTCTGCCAGGCCGGCAGTCCTTCAGTATTTCCCTTTCTTATAAGTCTCAATGGGCTAGATTTTGATACAGATATTAATATTGAAATTATAAACAAAGTATTTGAACATATTAGAAAAAAGATAATGCCTCTTATAAAAAAACAGGACAGAATTCCTACTTTCCTTCTGACAGACAAAAATTTAAGTATACCACCCAGATGGCTTATATCTGCCATTTTAAAACAGCTGCAGGAGATCGGTGAAGCTGACAGATTTGGGGAAATAATCATAGAAATGCAGGATATCAAATCAAAATCCGGCAACCCGACATTTTCTTCTCCAATTGGCCATATTATTGCAGGTCAGGCAATTCTGAATAAAATTTTTTCTGCAGACAAATGGGAAATGATAAGCGATGAGATGATTGCGCTTCTGAAGGGATTATACGGTAGAATTTCCGAGCCTGTAAGCAGCGAATTAATAAACAAAATTATAAGTACAGGCACAGATGAAAAAATATTTCTAAATAAAATAAGCTATGAAAGATGCCAGAAAGAAATGGCCGGTTTTTCTGAAAAGGAAGAAGATATTTTAAGCTACTGTTTCTTCCCTGATAAAACTTTAAAACTTTTTGATAAAAAAAGCGGAAAAAAGAGCAGTAGTGACACAGTTTTGGAAATTCAAAATCATATCGTAGACGGAGAAGATAATATGAGTGTTTTTAAGGATAGTGATATTGAAAAATTAAAGCAGATAATGAACCTGCTTGACCATAGTAACCTTGAAGAAATTACCCTTGAAAAAGATGATATAAAAATAAAGCTTTGCAAATCCTCAGGGAAAATAAAAGATTCTTTAAAAAATAACAAAAATACTGAAAAAACTGATTTAAGCGATAATCAGATTTCCATTTCTCCTGATTTGCAGGAATCCAAGGCTGATTCGTCTTCTCTGATATCAGAAAAAAAAGATAACAAATCATTAATAGAAATAAAATCACCGATAGTCGGAACTTTTTACAGCGCTCCGGGACCACAGGAGAAGCCATTTGTAAAAATCGGACAGAAAGTACAGAAGGGAGATGTCCTGTGTATTGTGGAGGCTATGAAGCTGATGAATAAAATTACATCAGAATTTGAAGGTGTAATAGAAGAAATTCTGGTCAGCAATGAAGAGCCTGTAGAGTTTGACAAAACATTAATGAAAATAAGGATTTCAAAATAAAATGTTTAAAAGAGTTTTGATTGCAAACAGAGGTGAAATAGCAGTAAGAATTATCAGGGCATGCAGAGAGCTTGGAATTGAAACAGTCGCTGTTTACTCTACTGCTGATTCAGAATCCATCCATACAAAAATTGCAGATGAAAAAATATGTATTGGCCCCCCTCAGGTCGGTAAAAGCTACCTAAACATAGCCAATATCATATCTGCTGCAAAAATAACAGGCAGCGATGCTGTGCATCCTGGTTATGGCTTTCTGGCAGAAAACAGTAATTTTGCAAAAGAATGCGAAAAAAATGAAATTGCTTTCATTGGCCCGAGATATGATCTGATGGATATTGCCGGCAATAAATTCAGGGCAATAGAAGTAATGAAAGAAAATAAAATACCTGTTATTCCAGGTTATGAAAAAGGATTAGATGATCTCAGATATGCAGCTAAGATTGCCAGAAAAATAGGATATCCTGTAATAATCAAAGCATCATTCGGTGGTGGAGGAAAGGGAATGAGAATTGCAGCAGATGACAATGATTTAAAAACACTTCTGCCGCTTGCAAAATCTGAGGCTAAAAATGCTTTCGGAAATGATCATGTCTATATAGAAAAATATATCAGAAATCCCAGACATATTGAATTTCAGGTTATTGCTGATAATCATGGAAATATTTTTTCACCAGGTTTAAGAGAATGTTCCATCCAGAGAAGACATCAGAAAGTAATCGAAGAGGCGCCTGCAATCAATATCAGCAGAAAAACCATAGAACTTATGGA
This sequence comes from Actinomycetota bacterium, assembly GCA_003486795.1. The sequence goes on along the minus strand of DNFX01000093.1, from coordinate 5,126 downwards.
GGCAACAGTACTAAGAGCAGCAAAGGCACTCAGATATCAGAATCTGGGAACTTTTGAATTCCTTCTGGACGCAAATGAAAATTTTTATTTTATTGAAATAAATACAAGACTGCAGGTCGAACACCCCGTAACAGAAATGACCACAGGCATCGATATTGTAAAGGAACAGATAAAAATTTCAAACGGAAATGATATATCGAAGCTTAAGAAAGACTTTTTTTTGAGCAGAACAAACTCAAACGGACAATATGCCTATGGGCATGCGATAGAATTCAGAATAAATGCCGAAGATCCGGAAAATGATTTCTATCCCTCACCCGGAAAAATAGATTATATACATTTCCCCGGAGGGCCGGGAATACGATTTGATACTTTTATCCAGACCGGCAGCATCATACTTCCATATTATGATTCGCTGATAGGCAAACTGATAATCTGGGGAAGAGACAGAAATGAATCTTTAGACAGATCGTTTGGTGCACTTACTGAATTTGATATAAAAGGAATTAAAACTACAATTCCCTTTCATTTAAAAATATTGGGAAATAAAAATTTTACTGAAGGAAATTTCAGTACTTCATTTATTGAGGATGAAAATATACTTTAAAAATTTTCTTTTAATTGACAGCTTTTTTAAAGATTGATATATTTTTAAAAATATCAATGATATTGATAAATACAAAACCTTTCTGATAATTTTAAAAGGAGATAAATTGTCTTTTCCGGAAGAAGAAAAAGAATATATTCCAAAACCAAGAAAAGGATGGCATTTAAAAGGCATATATAAGCCTTTCTTTCTTATTGAGGAAACAATCAAAGAGCTTGGATTTGATTGCAGATCCTGTGGTCAGTGCATATTAAGCACTACAGGCTTTGTATGTCCGATGAGATGTCCCAAACAATTAAGAAATGGTCCATGTGGAGGCTCAAAAAACGGAATGTGCGAAGTGGATAATATAAAAAAATGTGTATGGAATGAAATATATGAGGGTATTGATGCTCTTGATAAAATTGAGCCTGTTTTTGAATTTCAGAAACCCATAGACTTCAGACTTACAAATAAATCTGCCGTAGTCAACTGGTTGGACAACAGAATAGATGGAATGCATCTTTGTCTACCTGGCAAAGGAACAAGGATTTATCAGCTTATAAGAATATTTCTTCATATCGTAAAAGTACGCTTCAGAAAATTTATACACCCGTCTAGATATTGGCAGAAGCACGAGAATCACTATCTCGATGCATAACATATTCCCTTCCCTGATTCTTTGAATTACCTTGGCATATTTGTTACAAAGTAGTAACATTTTTTCTACATTTGATTGTTTTTTATTTCATTTTGTTGTTTAATAATGTGTTTAATATTTGTTTTTTTAAACTTTTCATTTTTTTTATAAATATCATTAAACCAAGGTGATTTTTAAAATGGATATTATAGTCTGTATCAAGCAGGTACCTGAAACCACAAAGGTTCAGGTAGACCCGAAGACCGGAGTTCTGATAAGGGACGGAATAGATACCAAAATGAATCCTTATGATTTGTTTGCTCTTGAAACTGCCTTACGTCTTAAGGAAAAATATGGCGGCAGAGTAAAAACAATAACAATGGGGCCTCCTCAGGCAAAAGAAATAATCAAAGAATCTTTCATGATGGGTGCAGATGAAGGAGTGATTATTTCTGACAGAAAATTTGCAGGCGCCGATGTTTTGGCAACAGCTTACACGCTTTCACAGGGAATAAAAAAATTCGGGGATTTTGACTTAATCATAACAGGAAAACAGACAACCGATGGTGATACTGCCCAGGTGGGACCGGAAATAGCAGAATATTTAGATATTCCACATATAGCAAATGTATTAAGAATAATCAAAGTCAGCAAAAGTGATATTACCGTTGAAATGGATATGCCCGAAACTATTGAAGTTGCAAGAGTAAATTTTCCATGTCTGATTTCCGTTGAAAAGGATATCTTCGAGCCAAGGCTTCCATCATATAAAAGAAAAATAGCTACTATTAACAAGGAGATCGAAATAATATGCCTTAATGATATGGAAGACAGAAATGAAAAAAGATACGGCCTTACCGGCTCACCTACCCAGGTAGAAAGAATTTTTCCTCCTGACGAAAATCTTGATAAAGAAATATGGGTAGGTTCAGGCGAGGAGCTTGCTGAAAAAATGACTGAAAAATTAAAAGAACTTAAATTTATATAATTTTATATTTCTAAGGTATAAAAAATGGTAAGACTTAAAATAAATCAAGAGAAAATCAATAATGAAACTGCTGAAAAACTGATAAAGATATGCCCTTTTAACGCCATAGAATACAATAACGGACAGCTGGATATAAATGCTGGTTGTAAAATGTGTAAAATATGTGTCAAAAAGGGGCCAAAAGGAGCAATTGAATTAATTGAGGATGAAATTATAGAAGTTGATAAAAACGCATGGAAAGGTATTGCAGTATATGTTGATCATGTTGAAGGCAAAATCCATCCGGTCACACTGGAGCTTATCGGAAAAGCACGTGAGCTGGCCAAAAAAGTAAATTATCCTGTCTACTGTATTTATCTTGGATATCAAATACTGGACAGCGCACAGGAGCTGCTTCATTATGGAGTCGATGAAGTGTTTGTATATGATTACCACGAACTTAAGCATTTCAGAATAGAACCATACACTGCTGCTTTTGAAGATTTCATTGAAAAAATAAAACCATCCATTATACTGGTGGGTGCAACCACCATAGGAAGATCTCTTGCACCCAGAATCGCTGCGAGATTCAGAACAGGATTAACCGCTGACTGCACTGTTCTTGATATCAAGGAAAATACAGATCTTGTCCAGATAAGACCGGCTTTTGGAGGAAATATCATGGCTCAGATAATTACTCCAAACTCACGTCCACAAATTGCAACAGTCAGATATAAAATAATGACTGCCCCTAAGAAACAGACAAAACCAAGTGGCAGAATCACTGTCTGCAGCATGGATGTAGAAAAATTTAAATCAGGAATAGAAGTATTAAAAATAACCAAAAAACCACAGGAAGAAAATATATCCGAAGCAGAAATAATAGTTGTAGCCGGAAGGGCAATAAAAACACAAAAAGATATGTCACTGGCTTATGAACTTGCCGAAGTGCTGGATGGCAATTTTGCGGGAACAAGACCACTGGTGGAAGCTGGATGGATAGAAGCAAAAAGACAGATTGGGCTTAGTGGGAGAACTGTCAAACCCAAATTAATAATAACTCTAGGGATTTCAGGTGCTGTCCAGTTTACTGCCGGAATGAAAAGTGCAGATTATATATTTGCAATAAATAAAGACCCGAATGCTGCAATTTTCAGTGTAGCACATTATGGAATAATTGGTGATATATACGATATAGTACCGAAACTTATTGAAAATATCAAAACTGCAAAAGGAATAACGGATAAAATATTTACAAAATATTCTGCACCTGTTTCAAGAAATTAGAGGAGGAGGAAATGTTTGAAAGCTGCTTATGCAATAAAGTTTATAAAAAAATAGATGACAAAGATATCAGATTTTTAAATGAATTACTTGGCTGTGAAAGAGTATTTACAGGAGAAAGAATAAGTGAGGATTTCTGTCATGATGAATTAAATACAGTAAGAGCGTATCCAGAAGTACTTGTAGATGTATTAAATACTGAAGAGATATCAAAAATAATGAAATATGCATATGAAAAAGATATTCCTGTCGTAGTTAGGGGCTCAGGTACAGGACTGGTTGGAAGCTCGGTTCCTATTCATGGCGGAATAATGCTTAATATGACAAAAATGAATAAAATACTTGAAGTTGATTATGATAATCTTACTCTGACAGTTGAACCTGGTGTTCTGTTAATGGAAATATCAAAATTCGCTGAAGATAATGATCTCTTTTATCCACCGGATCCCGGTGAAATCTCTGCAACAATAGGCGGAAACATAAGTACAAATGCCGGAGGAATGAGGGCAGTAAAATATGGGGTTACAAGAGACTATGTTCTCGGACTGGAGCTTGTTCTTCCTAATGGCGAGATACTGGAAGTTGGGGGAAAAGTTGTTAAAGATAGCTCAGGTTACAGTATCCTTGACCTTGTATGCGGCTCTGAAGGCACACTTGCAGTAATTACAAAAGCAATACTCAAATTACTTCCACTTCCCAAAAAGACAGTCAGCCTCCTGGTGCCTTTTCCAAATCTTGAAGCTGCAATAGGAACAGTCCCTAAAATAATAAAAGCAAAAATAATCCCTACAGCAATAGAGTTTATGCAGCGGGAAGTAATTGTTGCTGCTGAAGAATATCTGGGCAAAAAATTTCCTGATAACAGTGCTGATGCTTATCTGCTGCTTACATTTGATGGTAATTCAAAAGAAGAGATTGAAAAAGATTATAATAATGTTGCAGAAATATGCCTTCAGGAAGGAGCTTATGATGCTTATATAACAGACACCAGTGAAAGAAAGGAAGCTGTATGGTCTGCCAGAAAGACATTTCTTGAAGCTGTAAAGGCCTCTACAACTGAAATGGATGAATGTGATGTAGTAGTTCCAAGAAATAAAGTAGCAGAATTTATCAATTTCACCCAGGGTCTTCAGGAAGAGTTCAAATTAAGAATAAGAAGTTTTGGGCATGCCGGTGATGGAAATCTGCATATTTATATTTTAAGGGATGATATGGATGAAAAGACATGGAATGAAAAACTGGGAGCGGTTTTTAATAAAATGTACCAGAAAGCTGAAGAACTTGGCGGGTTGGTATCAGGCGAGCATGGGATAGGTTATGCAAAAAAAGAATTTCTTTCAAAACAATATGGTGAAACCTATATGAATCTGATGCTGAATATAAAAATGGCATTTGATCCCAAAAATATTTTAAATCCGGGAAAAATATGTCAGGGTTAAAACTGGATTAACAGGTAGTGCCATCATCAATAACTCAGGTACTCTACAAGTATTCCTGAGCTATTTCTTAAATATAAAGTGTCGTGATCATTATTCCAAACAGGTCTGCCTGCATTCCAGTATAATTTTTCACCATCATCAACACCGCTGCCTGTAAATAAAAATATTCTGCTTTCCGGATACAGAATTACGTTATCGAATATATATATA
>DNFX01000193.1 GCA_003486795.1 Actinomycetota bacterium | reverse complement strand
GGTTTTTTTCAGCAGGCAGAAAACCGGTTCCATACATTGCTCTTTCTTTTACAAGAACCGGGGGTATTACAGGCACAAATCCTTTGGAATAAAGTATCTTTAAAACATAACTGATTAATGCAAATTCAAGAAAGACTGCTTCATTTTTAAGATAAACGAATCTGGCCCCACTCAGCTGTGCACCTTTTTCGTCATCTAAAATATCAAGTGATTTTCCGAGCTCTACATGATTCTTAACTTTAAAATCAAATTCCGGTTTGTTACCGTAAAAAAATACAGGCACATTATCATTTTCATCTTTTCCAACAGGAGTAGTTTTATGAGAAATATTCGGATAGTTTGACAGTCTTAAATTAAATTCTTCATTTTTTTCCTGAAGCTCTTTTTCCAATATTGCCAGTCTCTCATTTATCTTTTTCATTTCTGCTATTGCCTTTCCCCTATCCTCACCGGAAAGTTTCGGCATTTTTTTGGAATTTTCATTTTTTAAAGCTCTTAATTCATCAACCTCAGAAATAAGTTTTCTTCTGGCAGCATCAAACTCAAGATCTTCATCAATCTTTATATTCATATTTCTTTTTTTAATTTCTTCCCTGAAGACTTCAGGATTTTTCCTGAATAAGTCAATATCTATCAATTCTTTTCTCCTGATTATCCTTATTTACTTTTTTATGATTCTTTCCAGATCGGATAGGAACCAAGTATTTTTATCATATAGACATTCCGTCTTAGGGATTCGATACCTTCAAATACTTTTTTTTCATGCAGATGACCTTCAAGATCTATCATAAAAACATAATCTCCGATATTTTTTCTTGCCGGTCTTGATTCTATTTTGGTAAGATTGATATCCCTGTCTGCAAATTCTTTTAATATTTTATACAAACTACCAGGCTTATCTTTTTTCAGGAAACAAACTATTGATGTTTTATCCTGACCGCTTTTCTGCGGTATATAATTACCTACAAAAATAAATCTAGTCTTATTATCTCTTGAATCTTCAATATCCTTTTCCAGAATTGACAGCCCGTAAAGTTCAGCCGCTATCTTTGTTCCAATTGCAGCAGTATCATCATCAAAATCAAGTATTTTCTTTACTGCTTCAGCAGTGCTGTTTGCAGCTATTATTTCCACACCCGGCAACTTATTATTTAAAAATGTCCTGCACTGTGCAGTAGCATGGGGATGAGAAATCACTTTTCTGATTTTTTTTAAACCAGTATCTTTCTTAGCAATCAGATTATGTTTGATTGGTATGGTTATTTCTCTTATTATTTTGGCTTCACTTTCAAAAGTGAGTATATCCTGTGTAAGATTAACTGAGCCCTCAAGTGAGTTTTCAATCGGTATAAGCCCCTCATCAGCATCACCTCTGTCTATGCTTTTTATTACCTCTACTATTGTTCCCAATGGTTCAGCTGCTATTTCTGTGGCATCTTTATAAAAAGTGAAAAGCGCTTCTTCAGTAAATGTACCTCTCGGACCCAGATAAGATATCTTTTTCATGATTCTTTTAAATAAACAGGTTATTATAAATTATTATAAATAATTAAAAGAAGTATGTTTAAGGAAGAAAATCTTTTGGATTTTGCGGAATTCCGTCAACATATACTTCATAATGCAGATGAGGTCCTGTACTCCTTCCGGTATTTCCCATTTCTCCAATAATCTGACCCTGAGTAATTGCATCACCTACATTTACGTATATTTCATTTAAGTGAGCATAAACAGTCGTATATTTGTCCATATGATATATTATAACCTTTTTCCCATAGCCGCTGTGCCATCCGGAGAAGATTACGATACCTGATGCAGTAGATGAAATAGGCGTGCCAGTACTATTGGCTATGTCAAGACCTTTGTGTATACTTCCCCATCTTCTTTCGTTAAAAGTGGAAGTAATCCTTCCCCACGTCGGCCATATGGAAGGTGTATGTTCCATTACATATATATAATCTTCCATATTTTTTTTATCATTCTCAAGACTTTCAGCAAGCCCGGGTGCCTTGCTTAAAAGATTATCAAGCATTGCATTTATATCTTCAAGTTCTTCTTCCTGATCGAGAGTGTAATAAAATATTTCATCAGGATCGGTTAATATTTCAAGATCGGCATTGAGGCCGTTATCATAAATGGTTACTTCACCTTCATACCCGCCCTGACCTGTTATATTTCTTACCAGCTTGTCAAGCTCTTCAACTTCTTTCAGATAATTTTCAAGCAGTTTTGTCTTTGACTGAATCTCGCTTGTCTTTTTTTCAAGATTTACCAGCTCGACTTCCTTATAATTAATCTTATATTCTACTCTTTCTATTTCAGCAATTTTTTCATTAAGTTTCTGTCTGGTAATATAGAGGTTTGAAACAAGAATAACTACAGATGCAACCACTATTATAATAAAAACATAGATGAACCTTAAAAGATTCTGGGAGAAAGATAATTTTTTTATCCTGTCCTTTGGTCCGGAATAAATAATTAAAGTATATGTTTTGTTCTTTTCTTCATCCATTAATTCAAAATTTTATAACAGATAATTACAATTATGCAAATGATTAAAATATTATATATAAAATCAAAAATAAGTAAAATTTTTAAATTCTTAACTTTTCGAAATAAAAAAAAATCAAAGCAACCAGTTCTTTCTAATTCTCTACCATGAATTTATAAGATGCCGTATTATTTGTAAGAAC
>DNFX01000112.1:2821-7897 GCA_003486795.1 Actinomycetota bacterium | reverse complement strand
AAATTACTGTTAATGGTGGAGGTTCAGGTGAAGGGATAGCTTCATTATTAAACGGAACCACTGATCTTGCCAACGCTTCAAGACAAATGAAAGAAGAAGAGTATGCTGCAGCAGAATCAAACGGCCAGGACATTAAAGAATATATTGTTCTGTATGACGGCATATGTGTTATAACAAGTAAAAATATTGATGTAAAAGAGCTTTCCATAGACCAATTATCAGATATTTTTACTGGTAAAATAAGCAACTGGAGTGAAGTAGGAGGACCGGACGCTGATATAGTTGCAGCTGCCAGAGATACAAATTCAGGGACGGGTGAATATTTTCTTGAAAGAGTAGTACAAAAAGACAAAACTGAAGAAGATAATGATTATTCCGATATGTGCCTCAGACTTCAGTCAAACAGTGATGTTGTTAATCAGGTAGCAGGAAATGAAAATACAATTGGATATATAGGGATAGGTTATCTTAAATCAGCCGGTGAAAATGTTAATCTCGTTGGAGTGAAAGATGGAGGTTCGGCAATTTTACCATCAGTTGAAACAGTTGCAGACAAATCATATCCGATATCCAGAGATCTTTATATTTATGGAGATACCAGCACAATGACTGAAATTGCAAACGCATTTATGGAATTTGTTTTAAGCGCTGAAGGCCAGGCTTTGGGAGAGGAAGCTGGATTTGTAGGAGTTAAATAAAATTGATTTTATTTCAGACACCATAATTACCTCCCTTGATATCAGCAACAGGAGATTTAAAAACGAAAATACAAAAAGTCTCCTGTTGCTGTTTGATAATTGTTCGAAACTATATCATTTAATCTTCTTTAACTTTTCTTTACTGGACTTAATTTATAAATTATAATTTCATTCAGGATTAAAAAGATTGATATGGGAAAAATGATATAAAACAGTTAAAAGATTATATGAAAAATATTTCCAAAACCTATCTTTTTTTATTGATTTCTATAATTATTATATCATTTGTCCTTTCTTTTTCCGGGTGCAGCAGTTCTTCCGTTGGGGAAATTGATGATAAAACTGAGATAGCAGAATCAGACGATAAAGGGTCCGGGAAAAAATACGATGGCAAAACACTGGTGCTGACCGGTTCAACAACTTTGCTTGAAGTTGCAAATAGCTGGGCAGAAGAATTCTATAAAGAATATGGCGGAAGAATTACTGTTAACGGCGGCGGTTCAGGCGAAGGGATAGCATCCCTTATAAACGGTACAACCGATATCGCAAATTCTTCAAGAAATATAAAAGACACAGAAATACGGAATGCAGAAGATAATGGTATAAAGATACTTGAAATACCTGTCTTATATGACGGCATTGCTATAGTTGCTTCTGATAATATTGAGATAAAAGAATTATCAATAGAGGAGCTTTCAAAAATATATACCGGCGAAATCAGTAACTGGAGCCATCTGGGAGGTCCCGATAAAGAGATAATACTTTTTGCAAGGGATACAAATTCCGGAACCGGTGAATATTTTCTGGAAGAAATAATTCAGATTAATAAAACAAAAAAGGATAATGATTATTCCCAGATGGCGATAAGACTTAATTCCAATGCGGAAATAGTAAATAATATATCAGACACAGATAATTGTATAGGTTATATTGGCCTGGGATTTATGAAATCTGACATGAATGTTATTTCAATAAAGAAAGATGATCTATCAGAGTCCGTGATACCTTCAGTCAGCACAGTAAAAGAAAGAGCATATCCTATTTCAAGAGAGCTTTTCATTTATGTGGATGAAAATAATATAAGTGATATTGCAAACGAATATATTAATTTTGTTTTAAGCGATAAAGGGCAGTCTATCGGTACCGAAGCAGGTTTTGTCCCAGTAAAATAATTAAAAAGGTTCAATCTTTATAAAATTTTCAGAGTTGAAATGGAATCAAAGTTAAAAAACTTTAAAAATTTTCTTATAACAAGATTTATCTTCCTTAATGGAATTATTTCAATACTTATTCTTGCTATCATACTTATTTTCCTTGTTTATAATTCCATTAAATTCTTTTCAAGTTATCCAATTTTTGATTTTCTTACAGGTACCAAATGGGCTCCTACATCTACTGAAAAATTTGGCCTGCTCCCGCTTCTTACAGGTTCAGCCCTTATTACCGTGGGAGCAATTATAATTGCTCTTCCGCTTGGCGTGGGGGCGGCAATTTATATTGGAGAACTTGCACCAAGATCTGTCAGGGAAACCCTGAAACCGATTATTGAAATTCTTGCTACCATTCCTTCAGTTGTGATAGGTTTTATCGGAATACAGATGATTGTACCTGTTATAAAAAGAGTATTCGGCCTGCCTATAGGGCTGACTGCACTTGCCGGTTCAATAATGCTTGCATTTATGAGTCTGCCGACAATAATATCAATCTCTGAAGATGCCATAAATGCGGTTCCGATAAAATTCAGGCATGCTTCGCTTGCACTTGGTGCTACAAAATGGGAAACAACCTATAAAGTTGTGGTTCCGGCCGCCAAATCAGGTATAGTTGCTTCGATCATGCTTGGCCTTGGAAGGATAGTTGGGGAGACTATGACTGTACTTATGGTTACAGGTAATTCGCCAAGAATAGTTTTTTCCTGGCTGCAGCCGGTAAGAACCATTACTGCAACTATTGCTGCAGAAATGGGTGAAACTGTAAGAGGGGAGCTTCATTTTTCATCTTTGTTTGCTATTGGCCTTGTTCTGTTTATTATAACTTTTCTGATTAACTTTATTGCTGACAGATTTATAGGGAAAATAAGAAAAATGTAATACCGGAAGAGATTTTATTTTGGATGTTTTTATTGGCAAAAATATGAACAATAATAAAAATTCAGGATTAAAATGAAAAAAAGATATTTACAGCAGAAAATATTTTACGGACTACTTCTTTCCTGTACTCTTGTTGTAGTGGCATTTGTTTTTGGAATTATATTTTTTCTTATAATAAAGGGTGCCAGAGCATTAAGCTGGGATTTTATTTTTGGTTTTCCTGAAAACGGCATGAGGGAAGGTGGAATATTTCCTGCAATTCTGGGTACTCTTTACCTTATGCTCGGTACTATAATCTTTGCTCTGCCAATCGGGATTTTTGCAGCAATTTATATAAGTGAATATGCAGGAAAATCAAAAATTACCAGAATAATAAGACTTTCAATAATAAATATGTCTGGTGTTCCATCTGTTGTTTTCGGTCTTTTCGGGCTTGGATTTTTTGTCCTTTTTCTAGGATTTGGCAAATCTATTCTTGCTGGATCGCTGACACTTGCTCTTATGATCCTTCCTGTGATAATTACATCAACAGAGGAAGCATTAAAATCTGTTTCTGATACATACAGGCAGGCTTCTCTTGCGCTGGGTGCAACCAAATGGCAGACAATTTACAAAGTTGTTCTTCCACAGGCACTTCCCGGCATCATAACCGGCTCAGTAATAGGGATAGGAAGAGCTGCAGGTGAAACTGCACCAATAATTTTTACTGTTGCAGCTTTCTCACAACCCGGGCTCCCCCAATCCATTTTTGACCAGACGATGGCACTTCCATACCATCTATATGTGCTTGCAACCCAGGTAACCAATCCGCCCGAAGATATACAGTGGGGAACAGCACTAGTCCTGCTACTTCTGCGCCTATTCTTTTCTGTAATAGGAAGTATAATCAGGGTAAGGCAGAGACTTAAAAAAAGAGAATTATCCTGATATTCTGATAAAGCAGAACAAAAGAAATAGTTGCAGGCTTTATATATTTTTATTTATTGTTAATATATTTAATATGTAAGTGTTGTTATATTTAATATCACAATTTTAATATTTTTGATGGAAGCATAAAACTATGATTAAAAAATTTCATGAAAAATTACAGGAAATAATAAAAAATGTAAATCACATGGGCAAACTGGTTCAGGAAGCAGTAGAAGGAGCAGCAGCATCTCTGACAGAGGATAATCCTGAAATTGCACAAAAGGTTATTGATGGAGATGACAGAATCGATGATCTTGAAATGAGGATTGAACAGGACTGTCTTTTTATTCATGCAGAATATCAGCCTTTTGCAAAAGATTTAAGGCTAATAAATTCCATGAATATTATTGCTATCTATCTTGAAAGAATAGGCGATCTGGCTGTAAATCTCGCAAAAATAACCCGCAGACTTGAGAAACATAAAGCAATGTTTATGACTCCTGAAATTCTTGACCTTGTAAGAGAAATGGCAAGGCTTGCAAAAACAGTTTTGGCCAGTGCGCTTAAAGCTTTGAAAAATCATGATGCAAAACTTGCTGCCAGACTGGAAGAAATAGACACTGAAGTAGATGAAATACAGAAGGTGATTTTTAAAAAACTTTTCGCATCTGTAGCTGATAATGATGAAATAAACAGGGAAGAGTTTGCGCTTTATCTTTCAAACATTTCTCTTGCCACCAGGTATCTTGAAAGAATCGGTGATCAGTCCGTAAATATAGGAGAGAGAGTTCTCATTTTTCTGACAGGAGACTATAAATACTTACATGACGACATAAATGAAGGATAAATAGTTTATAATAATATTATAATAATTTGCAGCGATTTATGGTATAAATATTATTAGTCTATTTGTAATAAATAATAATTCTTATTTAAAAGGGGGAAATAATGAAAGAAAAAACACTTGCAAATCTACAGGCGGCTTTTGCCGGAGAATCACAGGCTAACAGAAAATATCTTGCTTTTGCAAAAAAAGCAGATGCGGAAGGATACAGGCAGGCAGCAAAACTTTTCAGAGCTGCTGCTGAAGCTGAAACGATACATGCGCACGCACATCTTGCTGCCATGGGAGGCATAAAGGATACAAGAGAAAATCTAAAGGAAGCAATAGCCGGGGAAACACACGAATTTCAGAACATGTATCCCCAGATGATTAAAGATGCAGAGACTGAGGGTGAAAATACAGCAAAACGTAGTTTCAGCTATGCAAATGCAGTAGAAGAGGTACATGCAAATTTATATAAATCATATCTTGAAAATATCGAAAACCTTAAAGAAGAAGATATATGGGTATGTCCTGTCTGCGGTATGACATTTAT
>DNFX01000112.1:0-2743 GCA_003486795.1 Actinomycetota bacterium | reverse complement strand
TTTAATCGTCTGGCGGATTTGACTGCCGGACGATTTTTATGAGAAGGTATTTTCTGCATATCCGGATTATATTTTCTGGTATGAGCCATTTTAAATTACTGAAAATATTCTATAACCCCGGAAGACAGAGGTCATATTTTCTTATTTTTAAGTTTCCTAATGATATATAATAATGGAAAGTTAATGAAGTTTATTGCAGGTATTTATTGGCAGAAAAACGAAGCATAAAATTTTGCTGTAATTAAATAGTTTAATAATAAAAAGAAAATGGCAAAACACTGAAGAGACATGAATGCAGATTCTGGAAAACTTTTTATATGTGCAACTCCCATAGGCAATCTTGGAGATGCAAGCTTCAGGCTTATCGAAACCCTGAATAATGCAGACCTAATAATAGCGGAAGATACAAGGACGACCCTCAAACTTATAAGCAGATATAATATAAAAAAATGTGAACTTCAAAGCTATCATGATAATTCCGGATTGCAGAAAACAGAAAGTATTATTGAAAGATTAAAAAATGGTGATGATGTTGTTATGGTTTCTGAATCAGGAACTCCTCTTGTTTCTGATCCGGGATATAAAATTGTCAGAAGATGCATAGATGAAAAAATACAGATTACTGCTATTCCGGGTCCAAGTGCATCATTAAATGCACTTGTGGCTTCCGGTCTTCCTGTCGACAGATTTATTTTCATAGGTTTTTTACCCAGGCAGGTGCAGAAAATAAAAAATGAACTTGAGAAGCTAAAAGAACTCCCTTTTACTCTCATATTCTATGAGTCACCTAACAGATTACTGAAACTGCTTGAAATAATCCTTGAGATTCTTGGGGACAGAAACGCATGCGTTGCCAGAGAAATGACAAAAATCCACGAAGAATACCTTAGGGGACGTATAATTTGGCTCCTTAATGAACTGAGAATGAGAGAAAATTCAGGTCAAATCATCAAAGGAGAGATTGTGATTATTGTTGAAGGGAACAGNNAGGGAAATTATGTCTGAATATGACATAGACAAAAAAACTCTGTACAACATTTATATTACTATTAAATAATCAGATAAGAGTAAGAAATTATTCATTTAAATAAATTTTAAAATAAGTTCCTATTTGTGCTATATTTCTTTTTTAAAGTAAAATATCTGTAAAATTTATACAAAAATAATTAAAAAATAATTAAAAGGAAAATCTAAATGGTCTCCAAAAAGGAAAAATTTTATATAACTACAGCAATACCATATATGAACAGCAAACTTCATCTGGGGTTCTTTTATGAAGCAATACTTGCTGATGTATGTGCAAGGTTTAACAGGCTTCTGGGTAAAGATGTATTTTTTCTTACCGGCTCAGATGAACACGGGCAGAAAATAGAAAAAAGCGCCCAGGCAAGCAACATGACTCCCAAACAATACACTGATATTATGGTTGCTGATATGAAAAGGCTGCTTTCGCTTTTTGAAATAAGCAATAATGCTTTTATCAGAACCAGTGATGAAAAACATGAACAAGTCGTGCAGAATATCCTCCTGAAATTAAAGGAAAACGGAGATCTTTATAAAGGCCATTATGAAGGCTGGTACTGTGTTCCTGATGAAACTTTTTTCACTGACGCCCAGATCACAGATGGCAAATGCCCTGAATGCGGGAGAGAAGTCGAGTATATAAAAGAGGAGAATTACTTTTTTAAACTTTCAAAATATCAGGATGCAATACTTAAACATATCAGACAGAATCCTAATTTTATTCTGCCTGAAACCAGAAGAAATGAAGTCCTTGGACTGCTTGATCAGGGTTTAAAAGACATCAGTTTTTCAAGAACGACTGTAAAATGGGGTGTTCCACTCGGATTTGATTCCAAGCATGTATGCTATGTCTGGGTAGATGCTCTCACAAATTATCTTTCAGCGCTTGGCTATACTCTGGAGGATGACTCGCTTTATCAGAAATACTGGCCCGCACAGCAGCATCATATCGGCAAAGATATTCTTAAATTCCATACTCTTATATGGCCTGCAATGCTGCTTTCACTCGGGCTTCCTTTGCCGGAGCAGGTAATAATCCATGGCTGGGTAATGCTGGGACAGGAGAAACTTTCAAAATCAAAAGGGATAACTCTTGATCCCGACGATTTGTCTGAACGCTACGGGGTAGAGCCTCTGAGATATTTTTTGATGAGAGAAATATCATTCGGGCTTGACGGTTCGTTCACACACGACCTCTTCGTTAGAAGATTTAATTCTGATCTAAGCAATGATATAGGGAACCTTCTTTCAAGAACCATGGTAATGATTGAAAAATATTGTGACGGTGTTGTTCCGGAAAATAAAAATACCAATGATGTTTTTAAGGAAAAATGGCAGGAAGTTCTTAATTACTGCCTTGAGAGCGCAAAAGAGATAAGATTTAATGACTACATTGCAAAAATATCTGAATTTGTGAATATGGCAAACAAATATATTGAGGACAGCCAGCCCTGGAATATTGCAAAGAGCACAAGCAGTGAAGACAAAGACAGGCTGAACCAGATATTATACACGCTTATAGAATCAATACGATTATCTTCACTGATGTTATCCCCGGTAATCCCGATTGCAAGCAGAAAGATCCATGAACAGATAGGCATTGATTTAAAAGATGATGAATTTGATTTAAAGACAATGGGAGAGTGGGGCAGCTTTAAAGGCAAGGTCAGATTAAAAGAAAGAGAGATACTATTTCCCAGGATAAAAGAAGAATAATTTG
>DNFX01000051.1 GCA_003486795.1 Actinomycetota bacterium | reverse complement strand
ACCAAGATATGAAGCTCTCCCTTTTCTGGCAGTCATATTTATAGTATTTTCAGATCCCTTTTCGGCTTCCATAGCAGCTTTTTCAAATATTTTCAATAAATCAATTTCCTTGCTTGTGTCAATAGAGTCAATAAGTGATTCCACGGCAGGTTCAAGAGCATCAATCATTGTCTTGTCCCCTTTTTTGGTATTACCTCCTCTTCGCTTTATGGCTTCAAGAGATAATTGCAGGGCTTCCACCCATTCGTGTATGACCGGTTCATGTGAGCCCTTTAAACCTTTGCCTAATTCAATAAAACCGGTACCAAGCATTGCCCCGGAAGTGCCTCCTATAGTATAAGCAAGAGTAAAGCCTGTTTTTCTCAGTATGTCACGGATATCAAGACCATAAAATTCAGGTATTACTCTGATTACTGCCTCAAACCCTTTCCTTACACCTATTCCGCAATCCCCGTCACCTATATGTGAATCAAGTTCAGTCAAAACAGCTTCAGAATTAATCAGATTTTTTGATATAGCTTCTATTATAGATATGAGTATTTCTTTTTGAGTTTTCATACTGTTCCCCAAAAGTTATTTCATAAAAAATTAGCTTTCATTATAAATAATTTTTATAATAAGTTAAATTATTAAAACTGGAAATAAAAAAAATTTTTTTGCTTTTTTAAAAATCAGTGACAATCTATTATATGAGTGATTGATTTATAACTATATTAAGATAGGAGTTTTAATGGAATTAAAAATAGATGCTCATCTTTGGTGTCTGGGCGGATATGCTGAAAGATATGTTCCTGGTGGATATTATAATGACATGAGTCTTGAAGAAAAACTTGATATTTTTCAGAATACAAATGGAATAACAGGTGTCGTAGTATTTCTTCCAACTGATCCCCTGCCTTCCAATCCTGACAAACTCGTAAGATTGCTTGAAAACCACAATCTTAAGGTTTCAAGTATTGAACCTGAAACATGGAGTAACAGAAAATGGAAAAACGGGGCATTTTCTACAAATGAAAAGAAAATAAGAAAAGAAGTCATAAAAATAATGAAAGAAGGAATGGACCTTTGTAAAGAATTAAAAGCAGACAGTGTCCTTTTATGGCCTGCTCATGATGGTTTTGATTATGTGTTTCAGTCAGATTATAGGGCTGGATGGAATTATCTTGTAGAGACAACAAGAGAGATAGCTTCTTATGATACAGATGTAAAAATCGCTATTGAAGCCAAATCCAAAGATCCAAGACAGAAACAATATATAAGTGATACCGGAAAAGCGCTTGCATTTGTAAGTGAAGTAGGGATGGAAAATGTTGGATGTGCTTTGGATATCGGACATGCCCTTATGGCCGGTGAAAATATTGCAGAATCATGTGCACTTATAGATAGGTGGGACAAACTTTTTCAGATTCATATAAATGAAAATTACAAGGATTCTGATCCTGATATGATTTTTGGTACAGTAAATTTCTGGGAGTTACTGGAATTCTTTTATTATCTTAATCAGACTGAATATAAATCCTGGTGCACTATAGATATTATTTCATCAAGAGATGACAGAAAAAAAGCTTTCCAGCTTGCTGTAAACAATACATGGTGGTTTAAAGAAATGTCTGACAAACTTCTTTTATATAAAGATAAAATTGAAGAGAATATGAACGGCTACAGATTTGCTGATAATATGAATATTATTAAAGAAATTATTTTTGAAAAATAAACCTGTATTTCTGCATAATAATCTGCAGTATCTTTATCAGAATTTCCTTTATTTTTTATATTATAAAGATACTGGAAGAGGGTGCTGGAATTTTCAGTATTTTATTTCCTTTTCGCCAATGAAAGCTTTTTCCATTTTGGCTGTTATAACGGCGTCTATACCTTTTTCGTTTGTTTCCACAGAACCTCTGGCAGCAGCTCCGGTTACAAGCATAACCACTTCATCAATGCCGGCGCCTATAAGGTCTGCAGCAATATGAAAATTTTTTTCATACTCTCCATAAACATTCATTTCCTTGACAATAAGAAGTTTGTAACCTTCATACTTTGGGTCTTTTGCATTACTTACAATTGTTCCTATCACTCTTCCGATTATCATCTTCCGTATTCTCCGCCAACATTTACAGAATCAATTATAGCTGTTATGGTAGCATCCGTCAGAACTATGGCATGCTCAAAAGCCTGACCTGCCTGAAAACTTATCTCATAAGCTACAGTTTCTCCTATTGCGGCCCCTACTGCATCCATGGCAAAAAAAGGTTTGCCTGTAAAATCACCTGTTTCAGGATTAAAATCCTGTATTATCTTGATTTCTATACCTTCATATGAATAATGTTTGTGATCTGACCATGTTACGCCTATAACTTTTGCAAGAAACATTTTTAACAACCTCAGGATAATTAACTATTTGATTAAATGTTTATATCTTTCTTCTATATTGATAAAGTCAACTTTTGCTGATATTGCCTGATCAACCGGCATATCTTTATTGCCTCTGAGCATTCTGCTCGGACTACCTTTTATTACCAGAACTATTTCTCCTATACCAAGTCCTAATGTATTTTCTGCACATACGGCATATTCATCTCTCTCACTCAGATCAAGATTGAGCATCCGTACCATATAAAACTTTACTGCTTCTACTTTTTCATCTTTTACCGTACATACAATTTCTTTTTTTATTATTCCAAGATCCAATCTGAATACCTCATAAAAAATCTATTTCATTTATTTTGTTAATATCAATCTTCAAAATATTCTTTCCTGAATTTTTTAAAATCATCTATCCTTGCCATAATAGTTGAGTCTGCAGGCATTTTGCTGGTAAGTGATGGCATTCTTCCGGCGCTTCCTCCACATACAAGTACATAATCACCAATACCTACCCCTATTGCATCAATTGATACCTCATATTTCCCGGCAGGTTCAAGTCTGAAATCAAAATGTTCTACTATAAATAATCTTGCTGATTCAAGCTGTTCGATTTTTGCTACTGATACAACATTACCAATTACTCTGCCTATATACATCTTTTTAATCTTTCAAATCATAAATATTTAATTTCTCTATCTTTGCAACAACTGCTGATTTAATAGGAGTCTGCTGAATACCTACAATTCTGTTTATTGCAACATCATCATCAGATAAAAGAACTATCTCGCCATTACCAACTCCGACACCATCTTCTACTATAAAATATTTGCCGGTTGGTTTTCCTTCAGGATCGATTGTTCTGGCTATCTTCAGCTTGGTGCCTTCAATTTTTTTTACTTTTATTGTACTTGTAACAGTACCTATTATTTCAGCTATCAGCATAATTAAAATCCTATTAGTGCTTTACCATTAAAATCAGTTTTTTAATATAGAAATTATAGAAAACCTATAAAAATTTTATTAATAATCGTCAGATAAATCTTTCAAACCGGTCTTTTTTTGCTTTACATATCGGACATATTTC
>DNFX01000048.1:5458-5613 GCA_003486795.1 Actinomycetota bacterium | reverse complement strand
CTGCAGTACCTTGCCGGGCCATGAGTTCATTGTGAAATCCTTTTTGTCGGCATCGGGAAAAGTCCATTCAGGAACCTTCATGCCAACTTCAAGCTTGCCGGTCTGGGCAAACATCGCTGTACACGCAAAAATGGTGAAGAAGAAAGTGAAAATCA
>DNFX01000048.1:0-5378 GCA_003486795.1 Actinomycetota bacterium | reverse complement strand
CACGTTGACCACGGCAAAACCACGCTGGTCGACCGTATCATCCAGGAGTGCAAGGTGCTGGATGGCAGGAAGGATGCGGGCGACCTTATCCTCGACAGCAATGATCTCGAGAGGGAGAGGGGAATTACAATTACATCGAAGAATGTTTCAGTAAATTATAAGGGGGTTAAAATCAATATTATAGACACACCCGGACATGCTGATTTCGGCGGTGAGGTTGAAAGGGTACTGAAAATGGCAGATGGCTCACTTCTTCTAGTGGATGCCAAAGAAGGTCCGATGCCACAGACCCGTTTTGTATTAAAAAAAGCACTGGAATTGAAGCATAAGATAATAGTAGTAATAAACAAGATAGATAAATCCGATGCGAATATAAATAATGCGCTTAATAAAACTTTTGATTTATTTATAGAACTTGGTGCAGATGAAGAAACTGCTGATTTTCCAATAATATATTGCTCTTCAAAAATGAGCAAAGCAGGGCATAAATCTGATTTAAAACAAATGAAAGATGTTTCTGCATTATTTGAAGAAATAATCAGCCAGATCCCTGCACCTGAGTGTAATACTGATGCTCCGCTTCAGATACTGGTAACATCTACTAACTGGGATAATTATAAGGGAAGAATAGCAAAAGGAAGGATATATAACGGTACTATAAAAGCCGGTCAGGAAATCATGCATATAAATCGTGAAGGGAAAATGCAGAAATACAGGATAACTTCCCTTATGAACTTTCAGGGCCTTTCACAGGTGGAAATACCTCAGGCAAGTGCTGGAGAAATAGTTGCAATCTCCGGCATACCGGATATAACAATTGGTGAGACTATTGCTGATATAAGCAACCCGGCAGCTTTGCCGCTTCTGAGTATAGAAGAGCCTACTGTAAAAATGAATTTTGATATAAATACTTCTCCTTTTTCAGGAAAAGAAGGTAAATTTACAACTTCGAGGCAGATAAGAGAAAGACTTTACAAGGAACTGGATAATGACGTTGCATTAAGAGTTGAAGATAATCCTGATGGTGGCTGGGCTGTATCGGGAAGAGGCGAACTTCATCTTGCAATATTTATAGAGCGCCTAAGGCGTGAAGGTTACGAATTCCAGGTGGCACAACCACAGGTAATAGTAAAAATGATTAATGGTCATAAAATGATACCTTATGAAGAAGTTTTCATTGAAGTCCCTGAACAGTATTCCGGGGCAGTTATTCAGAAGCTTGGCAGCAGGTCAGGGATAATGAAAAAAATGGATTTGAAAGACGGAATAGCACATCTTGAATTCATAATACCTACCAGAGGTCTTTTTGGATACAGAAGAGAATTCATGACAGATACGCGTGGGCTTGGAATAATGAATACCCTGTTCTACAAATATATGCCTGAAAAAAGCGTGTGGAAGGAACGAGACAGGGGTTCGCTTGTGGCATTTGAAACTGGCATTACCAGACTTTACGGACTCACAAATGTCCAGGACCGGGGAGAATTGTTTTATGGACCTGGAGTCAGTGTCTACAGAGGGCAGGTAGTCGGCCAGAACTCGCGAAATAATGATATATGGGTAAATGTCTGCAAAGAAAAACAACTTTCAAACATGCGCTCCAAAGGTGAAGGAACCTCAGAGCATTTTAATGTTCCGAGATTAATGTCTCTTGAAGATGCTCTTGAATATATTGACGGAAGCGAACTTGTTGAGGTTACCCCAAAATCTGTTAGAATAAGGAAAATAAATCTGAATCATTAATAATTATTGTTCGTCTATTATTAAGATAAAATAAGATATTTAACTTGAATTAAAGATATACAAAATATAAAATAGTCAGAAATATTTATTCTTAATTTTATCAATGATAAAAATAAAGAACAGAACAGTATCCTTTTTTTTAATAGCCCTTATTTATCTCATTGCTTTTTTTGCAGCTCTGCTTATATATCATATTACCAGGAGCGCTCATATACTTGTTTCAACTTTTCTGGCTGATGTTGCAGCCACACTAGTTGTGTGGGGATTCGGAATTCTATTCGGTAACGCAAGTGCTTATGATCCATATTGGAGTGTAGCTCCTCTTATTATCATTCCTTTCTGGATAATAAAATCAGGCAACCCTGTATCACTCACCCATATCTTCTTTATCGCGGCAGTTTTTATGTGGGGAATCAGACTTACCATGAACTGGGCACTGAGATGGCGTAATTTTACCCATCAGGACTGGCGATATACCATGCTTAGGAATGAAAATCCGAAGTTATGGTTTCTAACCAATCTTGTCGGAATAAATCTGATGCCTACAATAATAGTATACCTTGCCCTTATACCTGCTTACTTCGGAATTGTTTCTGATTCATATGCAGATATCAGTATAGTTTCAGTCATAGGTCTTGCAATTTGCCTGGGAGCAGTAATTATCCAGCTTGTTTCCGATTTGCAGATGAATAGATTCAAGAACAACAACAGGCAAAAAAACTATCATATTGACAGCGGATTGTGGAAATACAGTCGTCATCCCAATTATTTTGGTGAAGTTTCTTTCTGGTGGGGTATCTGGATTATACAGATGGGTATTGATTATAAAATATTTTTTACGATTATCGGTCCGATTGTAATGACTTTTTTATTCCTGTTTATAAGCATACCTATGATGGAAAAGCATATTGCTCTGTCAAAACCAGGCTATAGTCTTTATAAAAGGCAGGTTTCAATATTTTTTCCCTGGTTCAGGTATAAAAAAAGGGACGTATAATTTGGTCCTGTTGCAATTAACTGAAACTGGTAAAAGTATCTTGATTAAATTTTAATAACAATAAAGCATAAAGCGGATTGAAAAATAATTAATTATTAATGCTAATGGGATGTAGATGGGTCAAAAAAACAACTTGGATTTTTAATGGACCAAATTATACGTCCCCTTTGAAAGGTTGGAACTTATGTGTGAATTATGCATGAAACATGGTGACGGAGGAAAATGGTACCTTAATGCGAAGCATTATTCTGATGATGTTGTCAAAAAATACGGGCTTTATGACTTTCTTCTGGAGCAGTATAAAAATTTCGAGCAGATGTCCGTAAGAAAGGTAAACGGATTCAGTCCTGTGGGAATGGATTACAAAATGAGGATGCCGGTCATAGGGAGGCTGATAAAAAACATGGCAGGAAACATGTTAAACAAACAGAGTTTTCCAAAAGACCCTTTCAAACCAGAAAGCCATATCGGACAGGTTGTACCTCTTGAAGATGCAATAGCTATAATCGAAGAATGCGCGGCAGAGCCCATTATTGAAAAAAACTGTATGTGCAGATATATGTCAAGAGGCGAAAAAGAAGCATGCTGCATTAATTTCGGGGTAATGTCAGAGGTAATAAGTCAACTTCCCCGTTTTATCCCTGAAAAAGAAAAATTCCACCTTACCAAAAAAGAAGCAGTTGAAAGATTTGTTGCCCACAATAAAAAAGGTTATATAGGGACAATATGGTTCGGGCCATTTCCCTACATAAATAATCTTTGTTCATGCCAGAGCCCTGAATGTGCAGGGATTAGGCCCAGGGTTGATTTTGGGATAATGTCCATACATAAAGCAGAGTATGTTATTGCACTGGACAGCAGCAGATGTGATGATTGTGGTGCATGTGCTATCAAATGTCCGTTCAATGCAATTGAAAAAGATCCTGAAACAAGAAAAATCAGAATAGACCTTGAAAAATGTTACGGGTGCGGAATATGTCGACACTTCTGCCCTAATGATGCTCTTCATCTTTTGCCAAGAGATATGGTTCCGGAAGTCTGTGGGAAATACTAATATTTAAAATGGGTAAAAAGAATATAATAAAAATTGACTACTCTTTGTGCGGAGATGGCATTGAAGGAAATATAGACCCCAGAGAATGCTGCAGGTGTTTAAGGGTTTGCAAACCTGCCATTTTTCTTCTTCATCAGACACTGGGAGCAAAGGAAGAAAATCCACTGGATCCGAAATGCTGGAGAATTACCCCCTTATGGGCTTCATTATGCACTTTATGCATGAAATGCGTGGAAGAATGTCCTGTAAAAGCTATAGAAGTGATACAAAAATAGAAATATAAAAATTTAATATAATATTAGTTTAAGAGATATGAGCCATCCAGAAAAAAATAATTTTAAGAAATGCCTGGTTATCGGAGGAGCTGGAATGCTGGGTTTTGAGATTGCCTGCCAACTGCTTGATAAGTGCGAAGAAGTCAGAATACTTGACCTCCAGCCAGTATATGATGACAGATTTACAGGGATTGTAGGAGATATAAGAAATTAGGAAGATATAAATAAAGCATGCCTTGATGTTGATGTGGTTTTTCAGACAGCTGCAGCAGTATGGAATCCGGCAACCCCTGACATTGTTTATGATGAAGTAAATATTATGGGTAACAGAAATGTAATAGATTCGTGCCTTGAATACGGTGTTAAAAAACTCGTATTTACCAGTTCTATGGATGTAGTTGTTGATGGCAAAAAACCGATTGTATATGGAGATGAATCTTTGCCTTATCCTGAAAAAATGCCTAAAGATAATTACAGCAGAACAAAAATAATATCTGAAAAATTTATGCTTGAAGCAAATTCTGAAAAACTTTCAACCTGCGCACTGAGACCTGCAGGTATCTATGGACCCCGCGATAAATATCATCTTCCTAATATTATAAAAGCAGCCCAAAACAAACCGGCAGTTAAAGTGGGAAATGGTTCAGCAAAATTCAGCCATGTTTACTCTGAAAATGCAGCACATGCCCATATTCTAGCTGCTAAAAATCTATATCCTGGTTCTTGTGTTGCAGGAAATGTACATTTTATTACAGATCATCAGCCTGCAGAAAACTTATTTGATTTTATGGCACCTTTTCTTGCTGAACTTGGATTGGAACCCATTAAAAAATCAATCCCTTATCCAGTTGCTTATGTATTAAGCCGTATAAATGAAAAAATAAATCCCCGCTCAAATTTTAACAGCTTTTCAATCATACAGACATGTGTTGACCATACTTTTGTGCATGACAAAGCAGCAAGAGATTTTGGCTACCAGCCTATAGTTTCTAAAGAAGAAGCTTTTAAAAGGACTGTTGCCTGGTTCAGGGAAAATCATAAGTTTTAAAAGGGGCAGGAATAGGGACGTATAATTTGGCTCCCTAGGGACCAAGGGGACCAAGGGGACGTATAATTTGGCACCCTATCAAAAACAGTCTCATATATTAATCAGAATAATCGGATAGTTTAAGCAAATATTTTTTTGATTTTAAGGGTATTAGTCTCACGAAAAGGGTTTTATAATAAATTAATTGGCAAAAAATAAAAAGATATAAAAAATGGGGCCAAATTATACGTCCTGGAGCCAAATTATACGTCCCCTTGGTCC
>DNFX01000285.1 GCA_003486795.1 Actinomycetota bacterium | reverse complement strand
GCATTTTTTTTTCTGCAACACTGAGCGCTTTCAAATGGTCGAAAATATCAGGAAATAACACAAAGTTCAGGGATACATTCATTGCTCTCATTATAGGGCTCTTTATTAACAATGTTCTGCCTGCAAGGATAGGTGAAATTGTTAGGGGCTATGTCCTGTCCAAAAAAACCGGCCTTTCTTTAACCTTCAGCCTTTCTACAGTATTGATTGACAGATTTTTCGATCTGGCAGGTCTTCTATTGATTGTATTTATATTTTTCCCTAAACACAATCTGCCGCCAAAGGTTTCCCAAAGTTTATTCGTACTTGTCATCCTCCTCATAGTCTGCATGCTGACATTAATCGTAATGAGCAGGAAGAAATTTACTGATACTCTTGCAGGCATCGTTGACAGGATAAAAAAACCATTCCTGCTAAAGCTTGTTCACAGACTTATTGAGGTAGGGGAAAATATAAAAAGGATAAATTCGCCTCTTAACATGCTTTTTTACGTAACAATATCTTTTTTACAATGGCTTGGAATGAGTTTAGCGCTTTATTTTGTAACATTAACCCTCGGGGTTTCTATAAAATTTATCTACATACCTTTTATCTGTGCTCTTCTCAACATGGGGCTTACTATCCCTTCTTCACCGGGTTATGTTGGTGTCTATCAGTTCCTCCTTGTATATATACTTTCTATTTTTGATGTTCCGAAATATGAAGGTTTTGCAATTTCAATCCTGTTTCATACATCATGGTACATACCATATAATATTCTGGGATTCATATTTCTGTTGAAGGAACATCTAAAAATCAAGGATATGCAGGAATTAGACAAAGACAATGTATAAAAACTGTCTTTTCTGAGCAGCAATATACATTGGGATTACTCAGTCAATAATATATCATCCCAATTACCAGAGTTTGATAAAAAAATACCCTCTTCTCGCTACATGGTCCAAGTGAAATGGCCTTATGGCACAACCTGTCAACTTAACTTTAGCTATTGATTTTCTTTTTAGCTTCCTCGAGGAATTTTATCATATCATCAAGGTTCTCAGGTGTAAGGGAAATACCTTTCTTAGTTGGGATCCATTCCCCTTCCTGATTTTCAAAATATGTCCTGATATCAACATACTGCCTTCCCTTAAACTCTGTTAATGAAACAATTATTCTGTCCTTACCCTTCTCCAGCTCTCCTATCTGCATGCTTCCTCCTCATATGTCTATCTATTTAAAATTGCAATAAAAAATATACATAATAGATTATTTTATTCAAGGCAAACCTGCATTAAATTTTTTGTATTGACAAATATTTAGTTTCATTGATTACTATACCTATAATTATGTATTCCTCTTTCTCATCCGAAACCTTTAATTCAGAAGATGCAAAAAATGCTTATAATGACATATTCAAATTCAACAACCTGAAGACGCCCGCCAGATGAAGAAGCTTTGTACTGTTGCAATTAAGAATTTCATATCAAGGCATATAACATCTACAAGAACTTTTGCGCTGAGCTTTGCAACGGTTATACTGATCGGGGCATTCTTGCTTTATTGCCCTTTTTCCGCATCCAAACATCAGCTTTCATTTGTTAACGCGCTTTTTACATCAGCATCTGCAGTATGCGTAACAGGACTTACTGTAATTGATATAGGAAAGGATCTCTCAACAACAGGCCAGATTATAACAATGTTTCTCTTTCAAATAGGCGGGTTGGGCATAATAACATTCTCGTTATTTTTTTTCGGTCTTATGGGAAGAAATATTTCCTTTAAAGGAAGATATATTGTTCAGAGTACATTTTTACATACACCGCAAAGAAATTTTTATTTTATCCTCAAATCTGTTCTGCTGACAACTGTCATAATTGAATCCATTGGAACACTACTATTATTTATAAGATTTTCAAAAGATTTCCCGGTGGGCAAAGCCTTTTACCATGCTCTCTACAATGCTGTTTCAGCCTTCAATAACTGCGGGTATTCCCTGTTTTCAGACAACCTCACTGGATATCAGACCGACCTCGTGGTCAACCTAACTGTAATGGGATTAATCGTCCTTGGAGGTATCGGTTTTATAGTTCATCATGAAATTATATTAAAATTAACGGATCACCGGAAAAAATTGTCAATTCACACAAAAATTGTAATTTTTACAACTTCAATTCTTATTCTCGTAGGAGCTGTTTTATTTTATTTTTTTGAATATCAAAATACCATCAGGGAATTTCCGCTGGAAACAAAGATTCTTGTATCTTTATTTCAATCTATCACATCAAGAACTGCAGGATTCAACACAGTTGATATAGGACATCTTACAAACAACACAATTCTTATATTTTCCATTCTGATGTTCATAGGCGCATCTCCCGGATCTACCGGCGGAGGAATCAAGACAACAAGCGCTGCTCTGCTTTTTCTTATTATATGGAACCGATTTAAGGGGAATGAAGAAGTAAATATTTTTAACAGGACTGTACCACGGGAAATTCTGACCAGAACAATATCCATAATTTTCGCATCAGCTTTTTCAATAGTTCTGTTTACCACAATGCTTCTCTTTGCAGGGGAAGGTGACAAAATCGCCATGGAAAGTCGCCATTTTTTTATTGAATATCTTTTTGAAGCTATTTCCGCCTTTGGAACTGTAGGATTATCCATGGGTATTACTTCTCACCTAAATGATTTACAAAAAATATTAATCACCATTTTAATGTTCGCCGGCAGAGTAGGTCTTTTAACCCTTGCCTTGTCCCTTACGCTAAGTTCCAGGAAAAAGAGTATAATATATGCAGAAGAATCGGTTATGGTTGGCTAAGGAGGATTCAGCATGAAAAGAGTTGTTGTAATAGGAATAGGCATTTTCGGGTTTAATATAGTTAAAACATTATATGAAAACGGCGTGGAAGTTATTGCAATAGATAAAGACAAGGATGTTATCCAGGATGTGAAAGACTATTGCACAAAAGCCATCATTGCTGACGGTCTTGACAAAAACATTATCAACGCAATAGGACTTCAGGAAGACGATATCGTTATTATATCCTTTGGTGAAAACCTCGCTGCCAGTACATTAATGACTCTCCATCTGAAACAGTTGAAAATAAAAAACATTATTGTAAAAGCTCCTAATACTGAACATAAAATAATTCTTGAAAGTGTTGGCGCAACAGACGTAATAATTCCGGAAAAAGAAATGGCGAACAAACTTGCAAAGAGCCTTATTTCTCCAAATGTTATTGATTATATACCCCTTACAGATGATTATCTGATCTGCGAGATAGCGCCTCCACAGTCTTTTGTAGGAAAAACACTGGAAGAATTGCACATGAGAACAAAATATAATATCAATGTTATTGCAATCAGAGATACTCTGACAGATAAAATACAGGTTACAAAAGCAGATTCTGTAATAAAAGACAGTGAAGCTCTGGTTGTAATCGGAAAATCCGGAGATATAGATAAACTAAGATAGAATAGATGATTAATAGAATTTTTTCAGATAACAAAATTAAGGATTATGGGAAAATTTTCATATTGATTTTCTATCTCTTATTCATTTTCATCATGTCTGCATGCTGTAGCAAAAATACAGATAAACTTGATAGAATTTCATCGGAAATTTACTCGGAAATTGATTTGCCAAAACCTCTTCCTTTGAAAAATTTCAAGTCTGATGGCTGTTCATGCTTTCCGGATGGAAACTGGATAGAATGCTGCATAAAACATGACATTTATTACTGGATGGGAGGCACTCGCCAGGAAAGGTTGGAGGCTGACAGAGAATTAAGAAAATGTGTATCAGAAAAAGGTTATAAAATAACAGGCTTTTTAATGTATTACGGTGTCAGGGCAGGCGGTGTATGGTGGCTTCCCACATCATTCCGCTGGGGATTTGGATGGGAATATCCGCAATCAGGTCCCTTGAATAAACCTTACTAAGGCACAAATGGTTCAGGTGACAAAGCAAAAGTAATAGGCAAAAAAGAGAGTGAATATTAGAGTTGTGACAACTCTAAGGTTTTTAAAACCTTCATTTCTGGAATTTTGATTCTAAAAATCAGGTATTGCCCGATTACAGCAAAACAAATTAAATATTAAAATCACTTAAATCAACATAAGGCAGTAAACACATTGTGTTTTCTGTCTATAAATAAATGGGTCCGGAGAGTTGTTAAACATTTCCGGAGGTTACTGTTTAAGGATGGTCGGGCCGCCATCTGGAGATCTGAAACCGGTCTGCGGCCTTTTGATTAATTATTATTAAACAAAAAAAGGAGGTATCAGTCATGTGGGCTGAAGCAACACGCGT
>DNFX01000001.1 GCA_003486795.1 Actinomycetota bacterium | reverse complement strand
GATGCATGGCGGCGGTTTTGAATTTATTCCCGGAAAAGGGGTAGATAAAGCAAAAATGGAAGCCAGGAATGTTGAGGCAGTAAAACGCGGGTGTGAAAATCTTGTCAAGATGATTGAAAATATAAAAATATTCGGTATCCCTGCGGTTGTATCTATAAATACTTTTACAACTGATTTTCCGGAGGAAATCGAAGTTATAAAAGAAGCTTCGTTAAATGCAGGAGCAGACTCTTGTGTTGTAAGCGAAGTATGGGCCAAAGGCAGCGCAGGCGGGGAAGAACTTGCAGAAGCAGTGGTAAATGCAAGCAGCAAGCCCAGTGATTTTAAATTTCTTTATCCTTTGGAAGCAACAATCAAAGAAAAAATAGAAACTATTGCCATAAAGATATACGGGGCAGACGGAGTTGACTATCTTCCAAAAGCAGAAGAAAAAATCGATCTGTACACAAAACAGGGATTTGACAAATTACCGATCTGTATGGCAAAAACACATCTTTCATTAAGCCATGACCCGAACCTTAAAGGAAGACCCAGAAATTTCAGGATACCTATCAGAGATGTCAGAGCTTCAATAGGGGCAGGTTTTCTGTATCCCTTACTGGGAGAAATGAGAACAATGCCCGGACTGCCGAAAACACCGGCAGGTATGAAGGTCGATATTGATGATAATGGTAACATAGTGGGCTTGTTTTAACTGTCTGCTGATTATCCGCATTTTAGAAAAATAAAAAAGGTTAGGAGTCTGTAATGGCCAAATTAATTAACGGAGCAAGAATCTCTGCTGAAATAAAAAATGAAATAAAAGAAGAAGTAAAAGAGCTTGAAAGAGTCAGGGGCATAAGGCCCGGACTGGGTGTCATACTTGTTGGTGATGACCCTGCCTCAAAAGTATATGTTGCCAATAAACAAAAAGGCTGTGAGGAAGTAGGATTTCTTTCAGAAACTGCCAGGATGCCTGCGGATGCTACGGAAGAGCAGGTGTTGAAACAGATTAAGCTTTATCAGGAAAGAGATGATATACACGGTCTTCTTGTTCAGCTCCCGCTTCCCGGCCATATCGATAAAAACAAAATATTATATGCAATATCTCCTGATAAAGACGTTGATGGTTTCCATCCGGTAAATATAGGCAGACTTGTTGCGCAGCAGGAAGGCTTTGTTCCTGCAACACCTGCAGGCGTGATAGAGATGATGAAAAGAGAAAAAATACAGATAAAAGGGAAAGATGCCACAATAGTGGGACATAGCGACATTGTTGGAAAACCATGCGCACTGCTTCTTCTGAATGAATGGGCAACAGTTACTGTCTGTCATATTGAAACCAGTGATTTAAAATCGCATACCAGAAATGCAGACATTCTTATAGTTGCGGTAGGCAGGCCGAAACTTATAAGAGGCGATATGGTAAAAGAAGGAGCTGTAGTAATTGATATCGGAATAAACAGGATAACAGCTGACAGGGCTGATGCAGGACTGCTTGAATGGAGAAAAGACGATTTCGATAAGAAAGGTGCCACGCTTGTCGGAGATGTTGATTTCCAGGAAGTAGAGCCCAGGGCAAGCGCAATAACACCGGTTCCCGGCGGAGTAGGACCAATGACAATAGCAATGCTTTTAAAGAATACGCTTCAGTCAGCAAAAAGATTTGCAGGAATGAAATAAAAAAAGTGCAGATTAATTAAAAATGTTTTATCCGGAAATAGTATCTGGTAACTGTTTTAAATAACCGGGTACTATTTTTGGCCTTTAACTGATATTATTAATATATGTATTACGGAAAAGTAATCGGCAATATTGTTTCAACTGTTAAATGCAAAGGGCTTGAAGGGAAAAAACTTCTTATTGTAAGACCTGTGGATATGGAAACAAAAAAATTGTCGGAAAAATTTTTAATTGCTGTTGATGCTACTTCTTCAGGAATAGGGGATTTTGTCGGTTATGAAGATGGCAGGGAAGCTGCCTGGGCATTTGAACCTGAAGAAGTTCCAACCGATGCCACAATAATTGCAATAATAGATAAAATCAATATTCTGGAGAAATAATGATACTGGGAAAAGTAATAGGCTCAGTCGTATGCACATTAAAAGACAAAAGCCTTGATGGCAAGAAACTTTTACTGGTAAAAGCCCTGGATCTGAATGATAATCTTCTGGATCCATTTGTAATAGCTGTTGATACCATAGGTGTGGGTATCGGAGAAAAAGTACTTGTAGTAAATGGAAGTTCAGCAAGAATGACTGATTTCACGAGAGACAAGAGCGTGGATTCTGTTATAGTCGCAAAAGTTGATTCCATGAAAATCCAGGAATGATGCTTAATAGAAAAGCAGGACAATAAAAATAAGATAAAAAGGTATTTTCAAGAAAAGATTCATGCCTGTTTCGTTTTTCTGAATATTTATCAAAGACTGAATCCTTAATCTCACTTTCGTTTCTGATATTTTTCTTGATATTGAAAAAAATGATGCAGTTCCCGGATATGCAGATTTAAATTCATATGAAAGGTTTTTGATTTTAATCATTGATGTCAGAATATTTTTTGCCACTTCGGAATTTGTCTTCCGGGAGTATTTCAATACAATTCTGTCACAGTCTTTTTCCTGCTCTGCTTTTATTAAAGAATATGCAAAATAAGTAATGGGATTATAAAAATTAATTAGATTGAAATAATAAAGAAATATATTTAAGACATTATCTCTTCTCTTTATGTGTGAAAGTTCATGCAGAATTATGGTTTCTTTTTCATTTGTGTTAAGGAAATTAAATATCTCTCCATTTAAAACAATAATATTTTTTATTAAACCTATGGTAAAAAATCCAAAACTGCTTCCATGTACATAATATATTTCAGGAACTTTTATTTTCATTTTATCAGAATATGTTTTCGCAAGTGATATGATTTCATTATCCAGACATCTGCTCAGGTTACCGGAATATCTTAATTTCTTTAAATGGTAATAATTCTGATATACAAGAAACAGTGTGCCGACAGCCAGTATCCCCATAAAAATATAAAGAAATACTATATTTATAATATAAATATTCATATCATTTACCGATGTATAATTAAACAGAATTTTTATTTTTTCAAGTAAGAAATAGCGAAACCCGTTATCAGAGAAAAAATCATTATTGTATCTTAGTTTTAGTGCAGATGAAAGAGGTTTTATCATCGTAAGAGTCATTAGAAATATAAATGATTGTGAGTCTCTGATTTTAAATATTTTAAAAATAAGCGTGGCAGCAAAAAAATAAATGAAAGTTTTCAGAAAAATGTAGGAAATACTATGGATAATAAAAATAAAATTGTCCATAAGCAAAAATTATTGTACCTGCTAATAACTAACTATTTATTATATTTATTTTTTAATAATTATTAAATATACAAATAAATATCAAGAAATTAATTTTTACATTATATAATAAATAAATATAAATATTAAGTAACAATTTAATATATTGATTTATATAGATAACATATTAATATTAAATAATCAAATAAAAATAAAAAAACCAGCCCGGTATTCCGAGCTGGTTTAAATTTTCTGGCGCCTATTATTTTATTTCTTTAAGAAGAGATTTGATTCCTTCAGCCGATATTTTGTTTGAATCACTAAGGAAATGGGAAATCATTTTGCTTGACGATTCTTCAAGCAGTTTTTCTGCAACTGATTTTATTATGCTCTTTGAAAGTTCTTTATTGTCTACTGCAGCAGAGTAAATATATGTCTTTGAGGACTTGTCCTGCTTCAGAAGGCCCTTTTCTGCAAGAGTAGTCATTGTTGACATAACTGTTGTATAAGGAATGAAACCCTCTTTTTTGTTTTCGATTTCTTTTCTTAAC
>DNFX01000251.1:4064-9643 GCA_003486795.1 Actinomycetota bacterium | reverse complement strand
AATATCATCCTGTGTAAGTCCGATGACATCCTCATTCTTTTCAGTAAAATATTTAAGAATATCGGTGCCGATCTGGCCATTTGAACCAATCAAGGCTATCTTCAATATTTTCCCTTCTGTACCAAAAACTATTTTATTGTTTAAAATCATACTCCTGATAATAAACAGGCCGGGTATAACTATTCTATTTTATTATTCCAACTATTAAAATATCTTTTACATTTTTTTTGGGATTTATATTTTTTACCCGGTTTTCTGTCATCAGCAGATAACCTGCATTGCATCCAGGCTTCCATTTATCAGGAAAGATTTCTTTGTATTATAATATTTTCAAATATTATTTTCACTAAAGACTTTGTAATAAACTTCAAGTGTTTTTTGGGCTGTATTCTCCCATGTAAAAAGATTTGCCCTCTGGGTTCCTTCCGTTATCAGCTGCTTTCTGAGATTCTCGTTATTTAATACATTTTCCACAGCATTATAAATATCTTTTTCATTATAAGGATTAACCATTACAGCAGCATCACCAGCCACTTCCGGAAGAGAAGATGTATTGGAAGTAATTACAGGCACTTTCGAAGACATTGCTTCCAGTACCGGAAGACCGAATCCTTCATAAAGAGAAGGATATAAAAACAACCTGGCACCATTGTAAATCGAAGGAAGATCTCTTTCATCCACAAAACCGATAAACTTCACCCTGTCCTCCAGATTATTTCTTCTTACAAGCTCATATATCTTTTCATTTTTCCATCCTGCTCCGCCAGCACAGACAAGATGAAGATTGCTGTATTTTTCATTTTTTATCATTTCCGAAAAAACATTGATTATTCTTTCAAAATTTTTCCTTGGTTCTATGGATGAAACACTTAGTAGATAGTCAAAGCCGCTTATTTCATATTTTTCCAGGACTTTCTGCCTGTTTTCCTCAGTAATCGGATCACTGAATATATGGTCAACCCCGAGATAAACTACCTCTATACGCTCTTCAGGGACATGGAAAAACTTTATAAGATCTATCTTTGTCTGCTCACTGTCACAGATAACCATTGCCGGTCTGGAATTGACATATATAAGGTTCTGCATGAGAAGCCTCCTGTTTTCTTCAGTATGGAGATCAGGAAATAACAGAAAGCTGAGGTCATGAACCGTTACTACCAGTTTTGCATTTAAAAGCTCGGGAACAACATATGCTGTTGAATGAATAACATCAGGATTGCCCAGAATATATTCTTGTTTTTCTATGCTTGATTTCTGCCATATTTTTTTAAGCTTTGCGGTCCTCCAGTTCAGGGCATTTATTTTGAAATTGGTATAAATATTCGGACTCCTGTAATAATCTGCAAATATAC
Source organism: Actinomycetota bacterium (assembly GCA_003486795.1). The sequence continues at coordinate 8,291 of DNFX01000251.1, read as the reverse complement.
CTGCCTCTTTTTCACTGTTCCAGCCGTCCGGGAAACAATCATAAAAGAATGTATACCCGAGATATTCATTATCAGTATCAAGTTTTAGTAAAAAATTCAGCAGATTCGCAGCATAAATGCCTACTCCGCCTGATTTGTCTATATATCTTGAAATGTCTATTCCGATTTTCATAATTTATAATTTAAGATTTTCAATCAGTTTAATAAAGTTTTTCAGTCTCTTTTCCCATAAATAATTATTAACTGCTTTACGGAATCCTTCTTCCCCAAGCTTGTCAGAAAGTTCCTTGTCATTTATCAGTTTGTAGATGTATCCGGCAATCATCTCATAATTCCCGAACGGCACAAAGAATCCGTTTATTCCCTCATCTATTACTTCCATTACTCCGCTGCAGTAAGCAGCTATTACTGGTTTTTTGTGGAGCCATGCCTCAAGATAAACCAGCCCGAAAGAATCAGATTTCGAAGGCATTATGAATACATCACATCCGTCAATCGCATCATTTTTATCCTGTTCACTTGCATAATCCAGAATTATCGTATTTTCAAATACTTCCGGTTTCTGTCTTATAAGATACTCTTCAAACTCCTTCAAAATCTGACCTATCAGGACAAGTTTTACCTTTATTCCCCTGCGCCACAGAACCTTAAGAGCTTCAACAGCATGATGAGAGCCTTTATCGTGAGTCTGTGTCGATATCTGGAGAACATAAGGACAGTTTATATTATATTTTTTTCTGAATCTTGTCCCTATTCCTTCAAGAGTTGAATCATTTTCTTCAATACCTATCCCGCTGACTTTTATTTTTGTTCCGCTGGTTCCGAGCGAAATAAGTTTTTCTCTTTCATCATCGGTAATGGTAAAAATGTAATCACTTTTGTCAAGAAGATATCTGGATTTTTCATTTAGAAAAAGACTGTTGTTTTCTTCATCATTAGGCTGACCGAAATGAACAAGTGGGCTCATTATAAACGGAATACCTTTGACCTTTGCATAAAACAATGCAGGATATATAAGGTAATAATGAGGAAAAACACCTGCAATTATAAAATCAAATTTTTTCGGCATAAACAGAGCACTTAAAAACATATAGAAATAGTAACCTGGAAGAAAAATATAAGGCTTCCCGATTAAGAATTTAAGTGTTTTTGACGGAAATCTTTCAAGAAATGTCAGCAATGCATTCATTCTTGGAAGATGCCCCACCTTAAATCTTCTTATCTTTATATTGCTGCCAATTTTTGCTGAGGTTTCCTTTATGTATTTTTTCTCCGGAAAATAAAAATAGTCATTATCCCATACATTTGTTGTAAACACATTTACCCTGCAGCCTTTATCATCAAGCACCTGTGCCCATTTGAGAAACTGCTTTTCGGAACCGCCCAGAAAAGGCCAGAAACGGTGAAGGACTATGAGGCACCTTTTCCCGGCTACATTGAGAAGCTCATCAGGGCCAGCTTTCCAGGTTTTGTCCTCTTCACTTATTTCTTTATTTCCGGTTTTTATTTCTTCCATAATCTAAACTTGTAAAATATTAATATTCACTGATTTTTTCAAGCATTGAAAATTCTCTTCTCAAATACTGTGAATCATCACTTAAAACTGATACTTCAATCACAAAAAGGTCTTTGAAGCAAGCTATGTATTTTGCAAAAGTTTTGTTATCCATCTCTGAAATTTCGCCATCAAGCAATATATCTTTTTTACCGTGGTGGTGTCTGTTATTTCTTTTTAGGAAATCACTGCAAAAAGAAAGTTTTATCATAAGCTGGTTTTTATCTTTCAGCAGTTCGGCAGGGATTTCGAAAACTGTCGTATTCATTCTTTCATTAAGTTTTATCTCAAAAACTGCCCCTTCAATGTCAATAAAAAGCACGTCCTGCTTTCTGTCATATAAAAAATACTGAAGCTGGAAATAATATCTGTGGTTCTCTCCCCTGTATGGACTGGTAAGCACAAGATCGGCATAATTGAAAAAGAACCGTCCCCTTGGATACCCTTTTGTAATCAGGCTCTTCCATCCTCTTCTCAATCCTTCGTCATTTATACCCATAATCACTCTGTTGGTAAGGCTTCCGAATTTCTCATATCTGTTCCACAGGATATCCAGGTACTGCATCGGTATCTGTTTTCTGCCTGAATCCTTTGTAGTCGTACTCACCATCCCCCACATTTTCATAGCTTTAGAAGCTCTCAGATATTTTCTATTATCTTTTTTCAAAATTCTTGAACCTATAATGACAGGTAGTTTTGCAAGAAAGATAAGATATATATAAAATTCTCTGAAAAAATTTGTAATATCATATCTTGAAAGCAAATCCTTCATTATAAACCTGACTTCATAATCAGATATTTCGGGAAGAATTTTCCGCAGAAAACCAAGGGGATAATTTTTCAGTATAAAGATAAATCTTGCCCTTTTAAGGTAAAAATGTTTCTTAAGAGACAGAATTCCGCTTGATGAAGAAAATTTATGATATACAAGAGCATCGTTTACATAATCAACAGTAAAGTCTGAGTATTTCCAGACTTTAAAGCAGTAATCAATATCTTCATAATACATGAAGTATCCGGTATCAAAAAACCCGCAGGACAAAAAAACATCTTTTCTGACAAGCATTGCCCCGCCGGAAACAGCAAGAGTCTCTCCGCTTTTTCTTACTGTTTCAGAATTTATTTCAAAAAAATCCCTGTCCCAGCCGCTTCCGAAATAATTAACCAGGCTACCTGTGCTGTTTATATATTTGGGCCAGTAATAAATAAGCATTTTGCCGCCCATTACCCCGCATTCAGGCTTGTGTTCTCCGTATCTTACAAGATTTTCGGTCCATTTCTCATCAAGCCTTAAGTCATTGTTCAGAATCCCGAAATACTTCGATTCAGGATATTTCTGAATCCCGTACCTTACTGCTCTGTTTATAGCGTCTCCATATCCCTTGTTAAACATATTCTGGATTATATCGACATCGCTGTAATTATTTCTTATATACTGGACACTTCCATCTTTTGAATTATTGTCGATTACAAGTATCTTTATGTTCTTATAAGACTGGGAAAGAATAGAATCCAGGCATTCACCAAGAAAATTGATACCATTATAATTTATGATTATTAATAAAACTTCAGGGTTCAAGAAGAAACCTTTCAGACACTGCTAAAGATATTAAAAGTCAGCTGTTTTTATGTACCGACATAGCTGTATTGAGATCTGCAATACCTTCAGCCTTTTCATGTTTTATAACATTTAATGTAAGCATATTATTGACCCAGTCACAGTAAGTCCTGAAATCCTTATAACCCACTGCAGGTGAAACATAATAAACTCCACCCATAAGTACTATTTTATTTTTAAAGACTACTTTTACTCTGTCTCCTGGTTTTAAGGTTCCAACAACTATATTATTCAATCTGTTATTTGTACCATATACCGTATTGCCTTTAAAGTCCACTATCCTTATTCCAAAAATAGGGTCTTCTACTTCAGCTTTAAAAACTGCATCAAATTCAATGCTTACTTCATCCCCGTATTTGCAAAAATCTATCTGCTGTCCTTTACTGTCAAGAAGTCTTATATCAGTAATTTCAGCATCCCCTGAACCAAATCTGTTTATTACATTGTTTCCCAGATTTGTGGCAGCAAGCCTGTCAATATCCTCACCGGAAATTACTTTCTGATTATTCTCGATTATTGTCTGGAATATTTTTTTACGTTCCTCTTTCTGCTGTTCATGAGCTCTTTCCATTTCGATATTTTCCACAAATTCCCTATAAGAGCTGACTACTGCTACAGGACCGCCGATCTGTTCTATTTTACCGTTTTTCAGAAATATGACTCTGTTACACAAATCCTGAATTGTTCCCAGGTCATGTGAGACTATTATTATGGTTTTCCCCTGTTTTATAAAATCATAAATGACTTTATAGCATTTCGCCTGAAAAGCCTGGTCACCGACTGCAAGAACTTCATCAACCAGCAGAATATCCGGATTTACGTTTATAGCCACAGAAAAACCCAGGCGCATATACATACCTGAAGAATAATTTTTGACTGGCATGTCTATGAATTTCTCAAGTTCCGAGAATTCCACTATCTCGTTGAATTTCTTTTCAACATCTCTTCGTTTCATCCCCAGTATTGCAGCATTAATGAATATATTCTCCCTGCCGGTTAGATCAGGGTGAAAACCTGCTCCAAGTTCGAGAAGGGCAGAAATAGTACCGTTTAC
>DNFX01000251.1:1383-4029 GCA_003486795.1 Actinomycetota bacterium | reverse complement strand
GCTTTACGTCAAAAGAGACATCATCAAGTGCAAGAAATTCGATAAAATTCGTCCTTCGCAGATGTATGATGGTTTCTTTAAGACTTGGATTTTTTTCGTAATGTATCCTGTATCTTTTGGTCACATTTCTTACAGAAACTGCATAATCATTCACATCTCTGTATAAAACAGAATTGGTAATATTACTTTCTTTGCTTTCTCTTGAATTTTCTTTATTGTCTTCTGTCATATATTAAAAATTTCCTTTAATTACTTTAAACAAATTCAAATTCCCTAATCAGGAATTACATATATTATTTCAGCTCCCAAATCTGCCTGAAAACTATATCTCTTCTGCAAACCGCGGTTCCAGCCTTTTGAAAATAAAGTAACCCAGTATGAAAATTATTGCCACTGCTGCAAGAGTTATGACAACGATTTTCCAGGTCGGCCACATCAGATTTTCAGGATATTTTACATTATAAAACATATTCCTGAACATAGATGTTATTGTGGTCATGGGGTTACACCTTAGTATTGCCTGAAATTTTTCAGGAACCATATTTATAGGGTAGATAATTGGTGTTCCGAAAAACCACAGCATTATAAGGATATTTATAAGATGCGATAAATCCCTGAAAAAGACATTTAAGGCAGATACCAGAAGCGTAAGGCCTGCAACAAGAAAGAATTCCACAATTATCAGAACCGGCAGCCAGTAAAGATAAATATAAAAATCATATCCAAGAAATATCAGAACTATGACAAGAGCCGTCATTTCCAGAATAAAATTAAAAAGATTTGCAAACACTACAGACAAAGGGATTATCTCTCTTGGAAAATAGATCTTGTTTACAAGATTACTGTTTGCAACTATGCAGTTTGCTCCATAGCTAACCGAATTAGAGAGAAAATTCCATGAAAGAAGCGCACTTATCAGAAAAACTGCATAATCCTGTATTCCCAGCCTCATAACAAAAGAAAAAACAAAAGTATATACAAGCATGGTAAGCAGCGGATTTAGAAGCGACCAGAAAAATCCCAGAAAAGAACCTCTGTATTTTACCTTCAGTTCTTTTTTGGTAAGGCTGAATATGAGTTCATGATAAGAAAAGAGATTCCTTACATTTGTCAGGGTATTTGATTTAATAATTCTCTCCTTATTAATTTAGCTTAAAGTATAGTATTTTAACATTTTTTAAAAAATAAAAAACTTAAATAAAATTACAGACCGATTAATGCTTTTTAAAATCTGAATTATTATACCATCATTTGGACTATTATCTAAATTAAAAGGTAAAATTAAAAAGCAAAATATATCGGTATTACTTGAATTATAGTATTACTATTTATATAATATTACTATATTAATAATATTACTATTTGAGGAGATGGCTGGATTGTCAAGAATCACAAAAAAAGGCCAGGTTACCATTCCCAAAAAAATAAGGGACAGGTTCGATATAAAGGCAAATGACATAGGTGAATTTATGGTAAAAGAAAATATGATAATTTTTACCGTAAAAAAGGGTACTATTCTTGATGCCCATAAAATCAAAACTGACAGAAAAATAAATTTTGATGAAATTAGAGAATCAATGGAAAAAGATATTTCATCAGAAATAGTAAAGGATTTATAAAATGATTTTTATAGATACAAACATTTTTATAAGATTCTTTGTTGCTGATAACTCAGAAGAACATAAAAAAGTTGAAAAATTTTTTAATGATGTAGTTTGCGGTAATACCAAATACTTTACAAATACAATGGTAATAACTGAAATCGTATGGGTTCTTGGTAAATATTACAAGATGGAAAAAAATCATGTCTGTGAAAATATCAGACTGGTACTAGACACTCCTAATATTTTGATAAAAGAAATAAAAATATTACACAATACAGTTGAAATATTTGAAAAACAAAATATTGATTTTATAGATGCCTATAATTATTCCTATTCCCTGATGAGCAATTCTAATGAAATAATGTCTTATGATAAAGATTTTGACAAATTGGATATGATAAAAAGAATAAAGCCCTGAGTCATATTGTCAAAGCTCTATTCTTTTTTTGTTTTATTTAATTATGTCTGATTGAAATATTTTCTTTAAACCCTTTATCCTTTATGCAAGACGTCTGTTTATTTTTTCTATTTACAATCCTGCAATCCTACTGCCATATCTGGTTTGCAAAAGCAACTATCTTGTTTGCATAATCTGCTGCAGGAGCCCATCTCCCGTTCAGGCAGTTTATCGAACTGTCTCCATTGAACCTGTGCGCCCCGATATGTCTTGGGTCATATGTACTGCTGCAGTAACCGTTAACATGGTCTGGATATACATACCATGCAAGATGCGCATAGTGGGCAATTATTCCAAGCTCCTCAGACGCAAATGTAACCACTGCACCAGGACCGGTAACGCCGACGCCTGCAAAATTGTTCCAGTCTGCTTTTGCTACACCGGTAAATTCAAGAAAACCTGTTTCGTGACACATTTGCGCCCAAGCAATATCTGCACGGATATTGAAAGCTTGCCCCCACCTGATATATAGATCAGCCAGCCTTCTGGCTCTGTCAATTTGTCCCGAACCTCTGTTAATAAATGGCTTAAGCAGCTGGTCTACGCTTACAGGTACATATCCTACAATATTAGTTCCACCTGTAA
>DNFX01000251.1:0-1309 GCA_003486795.1 Actinomycetota bacterium | reverse complement strand
GCAACGCCTACCATATTCTGGGCTCCGTTTGCAGGTCCGTCATAAATATGAACCATATTTATTCCTGTACCGGAAGAAGAATTTTTATCTGCAGCCCATCCTGCTATTTCAAAGTTACCAGAAACCCCAGATCCATTTTTTGGAGTATCAACATTTATAATTATAGCTTTGTTCCCAGATACACTTGTTGTCTGACTGGTAGAGTTACTTGTCTTTTGTATATTTGCAGAATCATCTGTTGTAGAAATTCCGGCAGTCTGCACTGAACCTCCACCAGACCCTACAACTATATTTACTGTTGCATATTTCCATCCGATATCCTGATTGTATGCATATACATACAGAGTATGATTTCCATTTGATAATTTATTTAAACTGATATTTGCGGAGAAGCCTGAATTTTTAAAATTAGACTTACCGTAATATGCAGCTACATCTGGTCTTGAAACTCCATAGGTTGCTGCAGCAAGAAAATTACCTTCACCATTTGCAGGACCGTCATAAATGTGAATAGCAGTAATGCCTGAAGATGTGGTTGAAGCAGTTTCAACTGCCCATCCCGCTAAAGTAAAGCTACCATTGATGGCTGATCCTGATTTTGGAGTATCAATATTAATCACTGTTTTCCTTGGTCCTGAAATTGAAACACTTCCACTTGTAGTTGCTGATGTATTCGTTTGTGTTGTTGTCTGCTGCGTTGTAGTTGTCTGTGCTGAAGTATTTACAGGGCTTCCATCATTAACTACATTTATCCTGACTGTTGAATATTTCCAGCCAACTGCTTCATTATGTGCATATACGTGCAGAACATGTGTTCCCTTCGATAACTTATTTGTATCTATCTGTAAATTAAAACCACAAGGGGCAAGATTTGCTTTCCCATATTTATTTGCAACATCCTGTCTGCCTATTCCATAGTTCGCGATACCTACAAGATTTCCAGGTCCGTTTGCAGGACCATCATAAACATGTATTGCAGTAATTCCTGTTGTAACAGTTGCGCTTTTATCAATAGCCCAACCCTGCAAGCTGATTACGCCGCTTACCGCTTCATCACTCTTGGGAGTATCAATATTCATTAGCACATCACCGGTCAGAGTCTCTGCTCCCGTAGAAACAGGCGAACCTGTGCTTCCTGTTATTCCCGAACTATTTACATAAGCATGAACACCATTGGCAATTCCCTGTGCTATCCTATTCTGAAAATCGTCAGTATTAAGTAATGCTGCTTCTTCAGGATTTGAAAGAAAACCACACTCAATAAGAGCAGAGGTCATTGTTGAGTGTGGTTTTCTTTCAAATCCTGAAG
>DNFX01000171.1 GCA_003486795.1 Actinomycetota bacterium | reverse complement strand
ATTATTGTATTGCAAATTTATAACTTAATTATAACTTAAGGACAATTTCTCTTAAATTATTTGCTATTTCCTGATAGCTTCCTTCAAGCATTTCAACCTGTTTTGCGAAGCTTATTTTGACAATTGGAATTTTTGGCGGATGCCCGAGAGGTAAAATGCCTTTATGAAGCAGGTCCCCAAGCCCGTCTATCCTTAGTGGAATTATTGGAACTTTCATATCTTTTGCTATAACTCCAATCCCAGGTTCAAATTCTTTGATTTTCCCATCGATTGAAATAGCTCCTTCAGGAAATATCAAAATATTCCATCCCCTGCTTATTAATTTGCCAATATTTTCAAGGCTTTGTTTAAAGCCCCGCGTCCTGGAAAGAGGTATCACATTTAAAAAAATGCAGGTAAAAATATAAAATCCCGCCGCCTCAATTATTCTCCTGAATATATTTCCTGTTCTGTTAAAATAATTCAAAAAATGATGTTCTATGGACATCACAGTTGTGAGTCTCATCCTTATCTTTACCGGCAGAGAATATAAAATTACAAAAGTATCTATAAGGGATGTATGGTTTGAGGCAAAAACGGTAGGCTGCCTGATATCTCTTAAATTTTCTCTTCCTACATGCCTTCTCCTGTATAAAATCGAAATAAATGGAAATATCAGAAATTGCACTGCTGTTCTTATAACTACAAATAAAATACTGTACGGAAAAACAAAAAAGGGAACTCTATAAATTTCCTCAGGAGGATTTTTTATAAGGTTTTCAATTTCTTTTAAATTTGTATCTTTTGTGATGCTCAAAGTTCCTGTATCCAAGCCATATTTTTCTTCAAGCGCGCTTGAAAGTTCAACTATATCGAGAGAGTCAAGCCCCAGATCGTCCTGCAATTTTGCTTCATCTTTAATATTTTCCGTGCTGATTTTGTGAAACGTACCAATAACATTGTAAAAATCAGCCTTATCATTTTCTGTAAATTTTCTTTCCTTAATTTCCGTTCTAACTTCAGGTAAAAATTTTACCTTTTCTTTTAATCTTTCGACGATTATTTTTTTTATCTCACTTTTTTTAAGCTTTAAAGTCAGAGTTCTTGGAAAATCAGCTTCATGCCATACACTGAAACTGTCTATTTTTTGATATTGATTTAAATTCCTGTTTGCATCCAATATAATTTTATTTATTTCATCTTCACCTGTGTCAGGATAATTTTTAAAATCTATCAGCAAAACCGCGTGTATCTCAAGCTCACTGCTTTTTATTCCTTCTCTTTCGATTTCCTTTTCTATTCCAAAAACAGCGCAGTCCCTTACCTTTACTGAAGCAGATTTAACAGCATTTTCAATATCATAAGGATAGATATTAAGTCCGTCAGGGCGAACTATCAAATCATCCATCCTGCCCTTAATAAAAACATTTCCGCGCTCGTCAACCTCTGCGATATCTCCTGTTTTAAACCAGCCGTCTTTAAACGCCTGGCTGTAATCGTGTTCCGGCTCATAATAACCCGGGCTGACGTTTTCACCTCTGACATATACTTCACCATCAATAATCTTAATTTCCTGTCCGCTTAAAAAGCTTCCAACGGAGCCTTCCCTTGTTTTTGTGGGATCGGTCATGGTTATAAGGGGAGCAGTTTCTGTAAGCCCGTAACCCTGAAAAACACTGTATCCAAGGCACCTGAAAAAGTCTTCAATTTCATAGTCAATTGCGGCACCGCCAGAAATTATCGCAATAAGCCTCCACCCTATCTTAATTCTTAATCCCGAAAATAAAGGAATTCTTATCCACCATCTTAAATTTCTAAGCTTTGCATATTTTCTTTTAAAAGCCTCTGAATTAAGGTTATATTTTCTTGCGAGGTGGTTTTTTATTATTGAAACCAGCTTGGGCAGAGCTCCTATTATCCATATTTTTTCTTCTTTTATCGTCCTTAATATCTCTTCAGGGTTTATTGTGTTAAAAAATACAACCGAAATTCCAGTCAATAATGGTATAAATATGCCTATTACCTGTCCATACATATGGCTCAGCGGCACAAGACTTAAAATCTTTGGATTAATCATGAGATTAAAAATTAATTTCCATTTCTCAATTAAAGGCCTTGCTGCTTTTAAATTGGAACTGATATTTTTATGAGTAAGCATCACTCCTTTTGGAGCCGCGGTTGAGCCCGAAGTAAAAACAATCTCAGCTAAGCTTTCGTCTGCTGCAGGGGATGGCATTTCGAAGGTATCATCCGTAAAATCATAATCCTTAACAACGGTTTCAAGATCTTCAATCATTAAGATTTTTATTCTTTGATCAGCAAATTTTAGATAATTAATTCCGGTAGTTATATTTAAATTAATATTTGCTGAACTAGTTTTGGGATTTTGTTTGTTTGATTTTTTTACAGATGAATTATTTATAATTGAAACATTTTTATCTGAGTCCTTAGAAACCGAATTATTTGAATGATTTTTATTTTTTTCCGCAGAAATCAGAGAGGAAATCGCTTTAAATGTTTCATTTTCTCTGGAATAAATTATCAATGAAGGCTTTACTTTGTCTATAATTTTTTGCTCAAAGTTAAGATCAGACTTATAATCAACGGGCACAATTACAAAGCCCATTTTAATACACGCAGTAAAAGCAATCACCCATTGAGGAGAATTGGGGCTTTTAATCAGGATTCGGTCACCAGCTTTAACCCCGTTTTGAGCAAGAAAGGCAGCAAGCTTTTTTGACAATGCATATATTTTACTGAACTTCCATCCAAAGGTTCTGTATTTGCCTTTTAAATAATAAGTGCTGCCCTTGCCTTTTGCTGCAAAGCTTTCATCCAAAAATTCAGTCAGCGCCGACATGATGATTTTATAATGATTAATTATTTATTTTTTATTTTGTGGGGTGAACCCCTTCCTTAGACACATTGTATACTAAAAATAGTTAAGAATCGAGTAGGAGGCTACTCATTATTTGAGTAGCCGACCTCTCA
>DNFX01000223.1:485-3101 GCA_003486795.1 Actinomycetota bacterium | reverse complement strand
TTGAAAAATCAAAAAATATTTTATAAAATAAATTACTTATACTTTTATTCTTTATTACATTTGAAATGTTATTTATGAACAGTTTACCCACAGGAGAGGACTAAAAATGGAATTAGCAGAAAGACTTAACAGGCTTGGAAGTGAAAATGCTTTTACCGTTCTTGCAAAAGTTATGAAACTAAGGGAACAGGGCAAAAATATTGTTAGTTTCTGTATCGGTGAACCTGATTTCGATACCCCTGAAAATATAAAAAATGCCGCTATAAAAGCTATAAATAATAATATGACACACTATAGTCCTTCGGGCGGTCTTCCTGAATTTAAAAGAACTATTGCTGATTATATTTCAAAAACAAGAGGAATAAATGTAAGTGAAGATAACGTATGTGTTGCATCGGGCGGCAAACCGATCATCTATTATACAATACATGCGCTGGTTAATCCCGGCGATGAGGTTATTTATCCCAATCCCGGATACCCTATATATGAATCTATAATTAATTTCGTAGGAGGAAAGGCTGTGCCTCTTCCCCTTCTTGAATCCAGGGAATTCAGCTTTGATATTAAAACTCTTGAAAATATAGTTACTGACAAAACAAAATTAATTGTAATTAATACTCCCCAGAATCCGACAGGCGGACTGCTTTCCAAAGAAGACCTGAAGGCAATTGCAAAAATAGCAATCGAGCGTAACATTTTTGTTCTTTCCGATGAGATTTATTCGAGAATTTTATACGATGGAGAATTTAATAGTATTTCTTCTCTGCCAGGAATGCAGGAAAGGACAATGATCGTTGACGGATTCTCAAAAACATATGCCATGACCGGATGGAGGCTGGGTTTTGGTATTGCAGATAAAGAATTAATGAAACATATTACAAATCTTGAAAATAATTGTGAATCCTGCACAGTAACATTCAACCAGTATGCCGGGATGGAAGCTTTAACCGGTCCCCAGAATGAAGTAGACAGAATGGTTCAGGAATTCAGGGAAAGAAGAGATCTGATTGTAGATCTCTTAAATGACATAAAAGGATTTAAGTGCCTTAAGCCTAAAGGTGCTTTCTATGTTTTCCCTAATGTGACAGAGGCCTGCAAAAATCTCGGCTTTAAAGATGCAGAACAGCTCCAGGATTATCTTCTTTATAAAGGAGATGTCGCTGTCCTTGCGAGAACATCATTTGGCCTGAAAAATAAAAATGAGAACGAAGAATATATCCGACTTTCATATGCGACATCAAAAGATAACATCAGGGAAGGTCTTGCAAGAATAAAGAAAGCTATAGAGAATAAATAAAAAACAAATATTATTAGCGGGAAATGAAAAAATTGGCAAGATCAAGATTGCTTTATCTTGTTTTACTAATAGTTATCGCAGTTGCCCTCATATTTACAACTTTTTTTGGTATTAATTTCATATTAGTCAGTATAATAGCTCTTGTTTTAATTATAGCTTCAGCAATAATTTTCGGGATAAGAGCTTCTGCCCCTGCACTGATAATAAGTTCTGCATGCTCCGTATACTATTTTTTTAAATATTCAGACTGCATTGAATTACCTGGAAAAATAATAATTCTTCTGAATTATTTCATTATCGCAATCTCATTCGGTATTGCCAGGGATTTTTTCCAGAGACAGAAGAAGAATATTCTTGATTACAAAAATAAAATAGAAAATGATGCTGAAAAAACCTCCGCCCAGAAAGAGCTTCTTGAAAATATACTTTCAAACATTCCTGCTCTTGTTTATGTAAGAGATACTGAGCTCAGGTTTATAATGGTAAATAAAGCTTTCGAAAAAATTCTTCAGAAAAATTCAGACTTTATAATCGGTAAAACAGATTTTGATATTTTTCCAGAAGATACTGCAAAAAAAATGGCTGAAGATGACATTGAAGTTATGACCAATGGTAAACCCAAGCTGGGCATTGAAGAAAATCTCCTGCTGCCGGACGGAAGGAATATATGGGTTATTGCTAATAAAATGCCACTTCATGATAAGAACGGAGAAGTTAAAGGAATAATGGGTATTTCCTATGATATCAGCGAGATAAAGAAAATGGGTTTCCAGCTTGAAACAATTCTTGACAGTTTTCCATACAAAGCATGGCTGAAAGATTTGGAAGGACATTTTCTCTTTGTTAATAAGCTTCTGGCAAGTTCTGCCAATAAAAGCCAGAAAGAGATGATAGGAAAGACAGATATGGATATTTATCCTGAAGAGTATGCAAAAAAATTCATGTATGATGACCAACAGATAATAGAAACAGGTAAATCAAAATATTTTCAGGAAATGTCTTTTACTAACGGAAAACCCGTATTGCATGAAACTTATAAGGCTCCGGTAATTAATGCCGCAGGAGAAGTAATAGGTACAACCGGTTACACAAAAGATATAAGCAAAATGCAGGAAGAATTAAAAGAATTAACCAGTCTGAATAAGCTTTTCAGTGCAGTCATTGACAACATTCCTATAATGCTTTTTGTCAAAGATGCCGATACTCTGAGATTCAAACTTATCAATAAAGCCGCTGAAGAATTGATAGGGCTGGATAAAAACAATATTATAGGCAAAAATGATTATGATTTATTTCCTAAAGAACAGGCAGATTTTTTT
>DNFX01000223.1:0-462 GCA_003486795.1 Actinomycetota bacterium | reverse complement strand
TAATAAGAACAAAAAAAGTCCCGCTGTTTGATGAAAAAGAAAACCCGATTTATATAGTCGGTATTTCTGAAGACATTACAAAACAAAGAGAGATGGAAAAAACGATAAAGGAACTTGCATATTATGATGAGATTACAAAGCTGCCCAACAGGCATTTGTTCAAAGACAGATTTGAAATTGCAGCAGGATATTCCAAAAGAAACAAAAAGAAAATGATGATATCCATGCTGGATTTTGATAAATTCAAGCTTATAAATGACAGATATGGGCATGATATAGGAGACAGATTTCTCAGGAGTTTTGCAGACAGGGTTAAAAAAATAATGAGAAAAACAGATACTTTTGCCAGGTTTGGTGGAGATGAATTTATATTTATCATCAGTGGATTTGCAAATAAAGATGATATGAAAACCTTTGCTGATAAAATTTTAAAATCCTTTGACAAACCTTTTACAGTCAGAG
>DNFX01000273.1:2325-13162 GCA_003486795.1 Actinomycetota bacterium | reverse complement strand
TTAATCAAATAACATATTTTGAGTTATATGCAGGAAAAAACTAATTTTAAATTTACAGCCGAGCTTTATGACAGACAGGTCAACTGGGAAAACCGCTTCAGACAGGAAAAAGATTTTTTCGCCAGGATTTTTTCTGAAAACAAAGTAAAAACGGTTCTTGACATAGGTTGCGGAACCGGAAGACATGCAGAGCTTTTTTCAGCGATGGCAGAGAGGGTATTTGCAGTAGATCCTTCACAGGAAATGATTGATTATGCAAAATCAAATGTCATCAGATCCTCTAATGTTGTTCTGTCAAAAGGCGGTTTCAGTGATATTGAAAAGCTTAAAACTGGTGATGTCGATGCCATAACTTGTCTTGGCAATACAATTTCATTGCTTGAGACAAGAAAAAATGTAAAAGCTGCATTAAAATCTACATACAAAAAATTACCGAAAAACGGTATTGCAATTTTCCAGCTTATTAATTTTGAAAAATCTGTCTTGGAAAAAAACAGATATTATGCTCCCAAAATTCTGATTCTTGACAATAAAAAATATATATTCCACCGCCACTTTGAATATGGAAAGATAAAAACAAGAACAGATTTTCTGGTAACTGTTTTAAATTCAAATAATGAAATTGAATTATTTGATGTAAATCAGTCACTTATGTGCACTTTAAAAAAACGTGTATTTTTAAAGATTGCCCAGAACAGTGGATTTAAAAAAATATTATTTGTCGGAAATGACGGTAAAGCACCTTTTGACAGGGAAAATCATATAAGTTTGTTTGCAATTCTAAGGAAGTAAATTGATATGGATAAAGTAATAAGATTTGGTGTTTCTATAGAAGAAAAACTTTTAAAGGAATTTGACAGTCTTATAAAAGAAAAAAATTATATAAACCGATCAGAAGCCATAAGGGATCTGATAAGAGAAAAACTTATCAGGGAAGAATGGGACAATTCAGAAAAAGAAGCTGCCGGCGCAATAATAATTGTGTATGACCATCATAAAAGAGAGCTTGTGCAGACTCTTATTTCAATCCAGCATGACTATCAGAATCTTATAATTTCAAGCCAGCATATACATTTTGATCATAATAATTGTATGGAAATGATAGCGGTAAGAGGCAATACAGAGGAACTTAAAGAGCTGGAATCAAAACTAAAATCTGAAAAAGGAGTAAAGCATACTGTCTTTGCAAAATCAACGCTTGGAGAAACAATATGAGCGAAGATAATCATCAACATTCTAACTCCTACAGACATCTTGAGAAAAAGAGACTCCTTATAACAATAATAATAACTACTGTTGTTATGATTGTTGAAATAGCAGGAGGGATTCTTTCAAAAAGTCTGGCATTGATAAGTGATGCCGGACATATGTTTACCCATTCATTTGCACTGCTTGTAAGTTTTTTTGCCATAATGTTTGCCACAAAAAAACCTACTCAGGAAAAAAGTTTCGGCTTTTACAGGGCAGAAATTCTTGCCGCCCTTTTTAATGGCATGGCACTTCTTGTGGTTTCAGGATTTATAGTCTGGGAAGCGGTTAAAAGGATAATGAATCCCAGCGAAATAAATGTAATGGAGATGATAATAATTTCCATTATCGGTCTTGCTGCAAATATTGCATCCGCAGTAGTGCTTTCTGGAGCAAGCAAAAAAAGCATAAACGTCAGAAGCGCGTTTGTTCACATGATAGGGGATACTGCTTCTTCTGTTGCAATAGTAATCGGTGCTGTAATAATTTATTTCACCGGCTTTTACCTGATAGATCCCATATTTTCAATTTTAATTTGTATTGTAATTCTTTACTGGGCATTTCTTCTTATAAGAGACAGTGTCAGAATACTGATGGAAATCACCCCGAAGAGTATAGACATAAAGAAAATGACTGATGAACTCATGGCGCAGATTCCTGAACTTAAAGGGCTGCATGATATACATATATGGGGCATTACCGACGATATGAACTACATAACAGCGCATGCTATTGTCAGCGATGATATTTCCATTTCAAATTGTAATCCCATACTTGAAAAAATGAACGAAATACTCATTCATGATTATAATATAGGACATTCCACCATCCAGTTCGAAACTGCGGAATGCAGGCCGCACAAGTATAATTTCAGGGATTCGCACACACATACCCATAAGTAAAAAAACAGGTGAAAACCAGGCTTAGTCTTCCGAGTTATCCTTATAATACCTGCAGAATTCATTGATAGGACAGATATCGCATCTGGGTCTTCTTGCAATGCAGACATTTCTTCCATGTTCGACAATTTTATGGGAAAAATCTGTCCATTTTCCTTTAGGTACTATTTTCTGCAAATCAAATTCTACCTTTGTTGCATCCTTATTTATCGTAAGACCGATCAGATTTGCAATCCTTAGCATATGCGTATCTACAATTATTCCTTCCTTTTTAAAGGCATTTGCAAGCACTACATTTGCTGTTTTTCTCCCTACACCATGAAGTTTTACGAGATCGTCAATAGTATCAGGAACTTTGCCACCGAACTTCTCAATGATATCTTTGCAGCAGCTGATTATTGCAGCTGATTTGTTTCTATAAAAACCAGTTGATTTTATGTCTTCCTGAAGTTCTTCCAGGTCGGCTTCAGCAAAATCTTTTACTGTCCTGTATTTTTTAAAAAGAGCCGGAGTAACTTTATTTACAAGCTTGTCGGTACTCTGGGCTGCAAGGATTGTTGCAATAAGAAGCTGGAGGGCATTTTCTGAACTAAGCGAAGTTGTTAATGCTCCCGGATAAGCTTTTGAAAGATTATCAGTAATGACATCTATATTTTTTACAGCATAATCATAAGGCACCATATAAGATTTTCCGTAATTTTTAGCCATTTTTATAAACCTCTCACTATTTCTTCAAAACCTTTTTTAAAATTTTTAAATCCTTGAGGAATTTTGTCATTTCCCCTGAATTCAAGGTATTTGCAATGTCGCCTTTCTCCAGCCATCCTTTTCTTGCAATATTCACGCCGAATACGGTATTATCTATATCTTCTATTTTATGGGCATCAGGACATATAAATATTTTTACTTTCCTGGATTTGGCGTATTTGCAAAGTCTCCAGTCAAGATCAAGCCTGAAGGGATTGGCATTTATTTCTATTGCAACATTATTTTCTGCTGCTGCATTTATTACTTTAATCATATCAATCTTATACGGCTCTCTGGTTAAAAGTATCCTTCCAGTCGGATGGCCCAGAATTGTTGTATACCTGTTTTCAACAGCTTTTATAACCCGGTTAGTCATCTCTTCTTCAGACAGGGTAAAATTTGAATGAACTGATGCAATAACAAAATCAAATTTTTCCAGAATTTCATCACTGTAATCAAGATTTCCATCTACCCTTATATCCGATTCTATACCTTTAAATATTGTTATACGGTTATCCGAAGCACAGAATTCCCCTATTGCCTTAAGATAGTTTTCAATATCACCGGATTTGACGCCTCTGGCATAATAAGCAGACTGGCTGTGGTCAGTAATTCCAGCATATTCATAACCTTCAGAGATAATTTTTTCACAAAGCTGCTTCAGCGTAATGCTTCCGTCACTGAAAGTGGTATGCAGATGAAATATCCCTCTGATATCATCTGTTTTTACAAGTTCTGGCAATTTCCCGCTAAGTGCAGCTTCTATCTCACCATTATCTTCCCTTAGTTCCGGCTCGATATAATCCATATTGAAAATGCCGTATATTTCTTTCTCATTCCTGCATTTTATGAGTCTGTCATCTTTAAATATTCCGTATTCATTTATTTTTATATTTCTGTCCTTTGCAAAACCTCTAAGTGCCGTATTATGTTCTTTGCTGCCGGTAAAATGATGCAGAAGATAGGGATAAAGTTCATCATCCACTATTCTTAAATCCGCGTTAATACCGGATTTCAGCCTTACTGATGATTTGGTTTCTCCCATAGATATAACTTCACTGACTTCATCCAGTGAGACAAAATACTGCATTATCTCTTCCGGAACAGCACCTCCGGCAATACCGGCGACAATATCAATATCTTTGACTGTTTCTTTTTTTCTCCGGAGACTTCCGGCAACATCAGCCCTTTTTATATATTTGTGAGTCCTTAGCTTTTCAACAATCAGCTGTGCTTCACTGAATGCTTCTGGATAAAGATAGAATTCCTTGTAATTTTTCAGAGATTTTATGCCATTTAATATATTTTCCTGGGTTTTACTGCCGAAATTAGGCAGTTCTGAAAGTTTGTTTGAATTTATAGCTTCTTCAAGATCATCAATACCGGCAATGCCAAGATTTTCAAAAAGATATCTGACTTTTTTTGGTCCCAGGGTAGGTATTTTCAGAAGCTCAAGCATCTGTGGAGTAAATGATTCTTTTAGCTCATCATAAAAATCCGGATTTCTTCCTGCTGCAAAAGCAAGAATATTTTCTGCAATTCCCTGACCAATGCCGTTTATTTTTTTCAGTTCATCGATCTTTGTATTTTCATTTATTTCCAGCTCGGCAGTTTCAAGTGCATGTGCAGCATTTCTGTAAGCCCTTATCCTGAAAGGGTTTTCATCCTTAAGCTCGAGCATAACAGCAATTTCTTCCAGAGCTCTTATGATTGAATTCTTATCCATTTCTCTTAAGTTTAAAACTTATTTCCTTCTGCTGTTTCTAATAAAAGAGGGCAAGTCTTTTAAATGCTTCCATCTTTTCTGTTCTTCCTATTTTACTTTCTTTTAATGCATTTGAAAGCACTTCTATGGATTTGTTATAATTTATTTTGTCGACCGGATAAGGAATGCCGTCTTTGCCTCCGTGTGCGAAGCTGAATCTTGCCGGGTCTTTTATACTGTAAGGCGCAGAATATATCAGCTCGGATATAAGCGCAAGCGACCTTACTGTCTTCGGTCCTACTCCAGGCATTGATATAAGGTTTTCAAAACCCTTCGGCTTCTTTTCATAGGTGGACTGAAATATTTTTCCAAGTCTTTTCTTTTCAATATCAGAAAAATTTATTTCGTGTCTTTTCGGAAGAGTGGCATTACTATCTGAATGTATGCATATTTTAGCCAGTTCTTTTAATATCTGCTCAGGTTTCTGGTGTGAAATTTCTGTTATCACTTTTCTGGCAGAGCTGCTGTCAGCTGCAACCAGGTTTAAAACATCATTTTTCATATCACAGCAGATCGCATTATGAGGTTCGACAACATAATCAGTAATGCTGCTGCTAAGCCAGTGGTATCTTCTTGCATATCTGGTATCCCCATTCATTCCCTGCTGAACCACAGCCCATTTTTTCCCATCTTTTGTAAATATAAACGAATGGTGATACAGCTGATAGCCATCCTGCAGGGCGCTGCTGTCTACTTTTGCAACGATTTTACTGGCATATACAAGTTTGCTGAAATCACTTCCTTCTTTTTCAGAAGCAATTTCAATTTCCAGAGGTGTTTTTCTTGAGGTTCCTCCTTTTCCACCGGCAACATATAACCCCGTATATGAAGAAATACCCTTCAGGGCTTCCTTTAATGCACCGCATACAGTTGTGGTTACACCGCTTGAATGCCAGTCAAATCCGAGAATGCAGCCGAAAGCCTGAAACCAGAAAGGGTCTGATATGCGGTCGATAAACTCACCGGGACCATATTCTTCGACTATTACAAGAACTATCTGCCTTGCAAGCCTTTTCATTTTTTCAAACAGCCACCCCGGAGCTTTTCCTCCGTGTAGTGGCAGATTGATAGTACCTGTTCTCATTTTAATCCGGATTATTTTATTTTAGTGAATTTATAATCAAATTAATGTAATATAACTTTTTGATTTTTAATAACTTTTCATATTAATGGTTTGCCTGCCAAAACCTGTTGATAAAGATTATTAAAAGTTTAAAAATTGATAATTTACCTTATTTTATTTTCCAGGTAAAAGTATTTTATAAGATTTTCTGATTTAAATAAAACATGATTAATTTAAAATTGGCATCAATACTGACCACGATAGCAGAAATCTGCAAATATCGTGAAGGTGAAATAGATACAGTCATTAATTTAAGCAAGGCAGCCAGAACAATAAGAGATTATCAGGAGGATATTTCGGATGCTTTTCATGATGATAGCATCAGGAAAATGCCCGGAATAGATGATTATGCATACAGACTTGTAAAGGAATACTTCGAGCAGGGGAAGATCTCAATATTCGAGGAAATAAAGGAAAAATATTCTGAGGAACTTGTAAAGATAATAAGGCTGAGCGGGATAGGCGCAAAAAGAGTTTTTGACATTTATTCCAGAATAGGGATTGTTAACTATGAGGAACTTAAAGAGTTCTTTGATAATAACAGGGATTTATCAAAAATAAGCAGGGATGCAGACATCAAACCCCTTTATATCGAAAGAATCAGATATTGCATTGATTATTTTGAAAGCATAAAAGAAAAACATCCGAGATGGCAGGTAAATATATGCCTGAACAAAATATTACAGAAACTCTCAGAATATAAAGAACTGGAAAAAATCAGGGTGACAGGGTCGGTGAGAAGAAGGAAAGCTTTTGTGGGAGATATGGATATACTTCTTCTTCCGGAATTTAATAAAAATGCTGTTAATCAGGAGTACACGTACAAGCTTGCAGAAAAGATAGGAAACGAACGTTTTATAAAAGAAAAAATATCAAAGACCGTACTTGAAAGAAATGCTGGTTTCAGATTTGCCACTATTTTCGGAATCGATCTTGAAGTGATTATTACTACAGGGAAAAATTTTGCAGAAGATCTGCTAATAACGACTGGAAGCAAAACACATATAAGCAAACTGAAAGATTATGCTGCAGAAAGGAAAAAGACTGAAAGCAGAAATGATAAATTTGTTTTTACGGACGGCATTAAAAGCGGCAATCTGCCTTCGGTTTCCGGGAAACTGATTACTGAGGATGATTATTATATCTGTCAGGAAGAGAAAGAAATCTACAGAAACCTTGGTCTTTCCTATATTCATCCTGAACTGAGGGAGGGAAAAGATGAGGTTGAACTTGCAAAAGGAAACTATCTTCCCAACCTTATAAGGCTTGATGATATTAAAGGAGATCTTCATGTTCATTCCCAATGGAGTGACGGAGTAATGGATTTAAAACATATAATCAAATCTGTAAAAAAGCTTGGTTATGAATTTCTGTCATTTTCAGACCATTCTGCAAGCAATAAATTCGGGAACGGTATGGAAGTAAAAAATCTCGGATTAAAAAGAGAATATATCGACAGGCTTAACAGCCGGAATAAAAAATTCAGGTTTCTTATGGGGGCTGAAATTGATATAGATGAAGAAGGAAATCTCGATTATCCGCCTGAAGTAATCGCTAGTTTTGATATAGCGCTTGCTTCGATTCACACGGGTTTTAAATTTGATTCATCTGCAAATACCTCCAGGTTTGTCAGGGCACTGGGAAACAGGGATATAGATATACTTGCCCATCCGACCGGGATAGTTTTCGGAAGCAGGGCTCCTTATTTTATGGATATTGATGAAGTAATAAAGACTGCGGTCAAAAACGGCAAAGCTCTTGAGATCAATTCCTATTATTTAAGGCTTGATCTGAATGAGGAAAATGCCATAAAAGCAAAAAAAGCCGGCTCACTGTTTGCAATAAATACCGATTCACATCGTGAAAACAATCTGTTTATGATAAGACTCGGGGTCGATATTGCCAGAAAAGCAGGTATAGAAAAAAGCGACGTAATAAACACATTTGGTCTTGAGGGCATAAAGGAGTGGAAAAAGAAAAGGTAAGTCCAGTTCTTGTAGCCAGATTTTAGCGGAACATACAATTTCTACCCTGCCTTTCAGCTTTTATTCTTCCTGTTGAATCCGAATACTTCTTTTTCAGAAAAATCAGGAATATAGGGGTCTTCATAAGCGGGGCTGCTCCCGCCGAATTCCTGGAAAGAGCCATTACAGAATCCGAGTTTTTCAGCATATCTTATTACATTCATATATTCCTGAAAATTAATCTGCCTGTTTAATTCCGGATAGCCACATGCTTTATACAGCGGATGATACTGGGACATGATGCTTACATAAACTTCGTTTGATAATTCGTTTTTAATGAAATCAAGTGATTTTTTTACTTCAGAAATATTGTTTGGCAGAACCAGCAGTCTTATTAGAAGACCTTTTATGGCAATATTATTTTTATCAGTAACAAGGTTTCCTACCTGTTCATACATTTCTTTTACTGATGCCCGGTTATAGTCAGTATAATCTTTTACACCCGAGTATCTTTCAGCAAAAATATTACTTGCATACCGCATATCAGGCATATAAATCTGAACATAACCCTTAAGCATTTTTATGGTTTCCGCTTTGTCATAACCTCCGGTATTATAAACAACCGGGAGATCCATGCTCTTCCCGGCATATTCGAGAGCTTCAATAATATTTGCAGTCCAGATAGTAGGGGATACAAGATTGATATTATGGCAGCCTCTATTCTTCAGCTCCAGCATTATTTCTGCAAGACCCTCATTTTTATAAATTCCCGCCTTTTTATTATTTTCCTGGCTTATCTGATAGTTCTGGCAGTAAATGCAGCGCATATTGCATTTTGAGAAAAAGATAGTGCCCGAACCCTTTGTCCCTGAAATTTCAGGTTCTTCACCGTAATGAGCCATATACGAATCAATTTCAGCAAGGCTTCCTGCCCTGCAGAATCCCTTTTTCTTATTTATGCGATCGGCATTACAATTGTGCGGGCACAGATTGCATTCTGAAAGGATGTGATTAAAATCCATTATTTTTTATTACCGTATTTGTCCGTGTTTTCAGCTACTCTGGCAATTCTTTCTTTTTGAAGCTCGTAAATGAAACTGCTTACATTGTTTACCAGATGGGGATTATTATAAAGTATTTCACATATTTTATGAATTCTATACTCAACAAAAAATTCTGGTTCTATCTCCAGTGCACTTGAAATGTTCTCGATAGTATCCATGGGAGGGACTTTCTTTTTCCTGATTATCTTACTGAAATAGCTGTAATTAAGATTTGTTTTTAATCCAAGACTTCTCAGCTTGATCCGTTTTTCCTTTAATATTTCTGCAAAGGCTTCAGAAAAAGATTTATTGGTATAGTTCATACTGAAAGTTTAGTAATAAAAAATTTATTTATTCATGTAATACTAAACTATTCAATACATATGATTAATATCTGGCATGGTATTTTAGTTGACAATTAATTCAACACTTTTATCACTTTTCTTCGGGTTCCGGATTAAAATATTATAAATCTTTAATCAAATATTCTTAATTAAAGTTTATTTATTTAATATGATTAATGTGTTAAAATTCAAACAGATAAAATAATAAAAATTTATTAGATATAATAATTTATATAAGTAACCATATTTATTTAAAAAATATCTTAATTTTAATTTGAAAAAAAATATTATTTTAAAAAAAGCAATAATTATCTATCTTATTCTGATAATAGTTCTTCTTGCTTCAATGGGTACTTATATTTATGGAATTCTGATAAAAAGCAACCTTCGGCATGAGAAGGTCCATACATTAAAATCTCTTGACTCCTATAAAAAAATAATAAACAAAGAAATAAAATCCCTTGATGTTTTATGTAAGAACCATGCATACAGAGATGATATTTATGAATTTGTCCGGAATGAAAACAAAGATTATTTAAAATCCAATTTTCTTCCAACTGATTTTGAAGACAACAGAATCGATTTCGTTATTATTGCTGATAATTCCGGAAATACACTGTATTCACAGGCATATGATTACGAAAATAAAAAACCGGCGGCAGTTTCACCAGACATAAAGGATTTTTTAAACAACAATCCCCAGCTGGTATTTGCAGGTTTTGCATATGCAGATAAAGTGAGCGGAATATTTAATGTAAATGATAAATATGTTATTTACTCTTCCAATAAAATAATAAAAAGAAATAATTCCGGTCCTGCGCGTGGAAGCCTTATAATGGGCAGATATCTTGACGAAAACACCCTTTCAGTTTTATCTGAAATAATGGGTAGCCAGATAAAATTCCTTCCTATTGAAGAAATAATGTTATCAGACGGGAAAACAGATGTGGCGGAGGAGATAAGCCGTACCAAAACATACTATATCTATCCTGAAAGCGACTCGATGATGAATGCTTTTATTCCTGTAGCAGATTTCAGGGGCGATATTATCGGTGCATTCCAGGTAAATATAACAAGGGATATTTTTCTTGAAGGCATGAGCAATATACTGGATTTCTCATTCCTTGTTCTGATATCAATAATTCTGTTTACCCTTCTTTCTGCTTTGTTTATACAGAAGATAGTCATAAAAAGGATAACAAATCTCAATAATGCGGTAAATGAGGTAAATGTCAGAGAACTAAGCGAAATAAATTATAAAGATAATGGCCGGGATGAAATCTCAAACCTCGCATCCAGCATAAAAATCATGCTTCATAAAATCAAAGAGTCAAACCTTGAGCTTAAGTATCTCAAATTCTATGACAAACTGACAGGACTTTATAACAGGTCATATCTGGAAGAGGAGATAAGAAGACTTGATAATTCAAGAAATCTTCCACTAAGCATAATTCTTGTAGATATAAACGGGCTCAGAATTATAAATGATGCTTTCGGAACAAAAACCGGTAATGGTGTCTTAAAAAAAACTGCAAACTGCCTGAAAAACTCATGCAGAAAAGGTGAGATTGTGGCAAGGTGGGGAGGAGATGAATTTATTATTGTTCTGCCGTCTACAAGTAAGGAAGATACAGAAAAGATTGCCGAGAGAATAGTGCAGAACTGCCTGAAGATGAGCTACAAGAATGTTATTATAAATGTTTC
>DNFX01000273.1:0-2285 GCA_003486795.1 Actinomycetota bacterium | reverse complement strand
AAGCAGTTCAATCATTCTGTCTCTTGAAAGGACATTATGGGCAAAAAGCAGCGAGACTGAAGAACATGCCGAAAGGCTTAAAAAAATGTCGGTTGCAATCGGAAAACAGCTCGGCCTTTCCACAANNCAGCTTGATGACCTGAAACTTCTTTCATCACTGCATGATTTGGGAAAAGTAGGAATAAGTGAAGCCATTCTGACCAAAAAGGAAAAACTGAATGACAGAGACTGGGAAATAATAAAGAAACATCCCGATATCGGTTATCAGATAGCAAAATCTTCGCCACAGCTTTCACATATAGCGGAATGCATTCTTCATCACCATGAGTGGTGGAACGGTACCGGATATCCCGGTGGTTTAAAGGGTGAAAAAATTCCGCTTCTTTCAAGAATAATAAGTATTGCCGATGCTTTTGATGTAATGATAAACGGCAGGATATATAAAAATCCTGTAACAGTTCAGGAAGCCATAAACGAATTACAGCGATCTGCAGGCAGGCAGTTTGATCCCCAGCTTGTCAAACTGTTCGTGAACATAATAGCTGAAGGAGAAATTGTGTCTTACTGATTTAAGCTATTGTCAGAGGAGCCGATTATCTAACTGTTTTTTAGATAAGGTATAAAATTAATTGTAATATAATTTGCATATTTATATATTTATGCTAATATATAAATATGAATCAAAATTCATCTTATCCTAAAACTTCATTCAGTATCAGGAACTGGCCTGAAGATGAAAGGCCAAGAGAAAAGCTTTTAAAATCCGGACCTGACAATCTTACAAATGCCGAACTGATTGCACTTGTCATAGGTACAGGAATAAAAACAAGAAATGGCAGCTACTCGGCTATAGATATTGCCAAAAATCTGCTAAGAAGTTTTGGCAGACTTAATAATCTTATTAATATTTCTGCAGATGAAATGGCGGTATCTGAAGGAATGGGCAAGGCAAAAGCGGCAAAAATAATTGCAGCAATCGAGCTGGGGAAAAGAATTGTAAGCCAGAAGAACGGAAATAATATAAAATTCAGGTGCAGCGAAGAAGTTGCCAATTACTACATTCCCCTGATGAAAGATCTTAAAAAAGAACAGTTTAAGGTAATACTTCTTGATGTAAAAAACAAGATAATAAAAGACATACTCATTTCCCAGGGAAGCCTTACATCAAGTATTGTGCATCCAAGAGAAGTATTAAAGCCGGCTATACAGTCAAGCGCCGCATCCGTGATATTTGTCCATAATCATCCGAGCGGTGATCCGGAACCTTCTACTGATGATATCGAGATTACAAACAGGCTGAGCAAATCCTGTTCAATTATCGGTATAAACATGCTTGACCATATAATAGTAGCGGAAAACGGATATTATAGTTTCAGGCAGAAGGATCTCTTATAATATGTTAATTTCTGAAACAGACGGACCTCTTATAATATGTAACTGTCTGAAAATGTAATCTGGCTGATGTTACCAGTAAAAATATGCCCGGTTATGAAGAATAAACTGCACGGATTTCAGTCCTGGGAGGAAGTTCTTCTTTTTTTATGGCAAATCCTTTCTTAAATTCCTTAAATTCCATTTCTTTTGAGGCAAGCGATTTAAATTCTGAAATTCCGTCCACACCGACTTTGGTATCATCTTCTTTAAAATGCATGGGGACTGCTATTTTCGGCTGTATCATTTTAACAAGCTCAAATGCTTCCGAATAATTGATTGTATAAACTCCTCCGACAGGGATAAATATTATATCGCTGTTCTTAAGTTCTGCAAGCGTGCTTTCATGTGGGAATGTTCCAAGGTCCCCAAAATGGACAAATGAAATTCCGTCAATGCTGAAAGTAAATATTATATTCTTTCCCCGCGCAGTTCCTCCTGATTTATCATGAAATGATGAAAAACCTGTTATTTTTATTCCTTTTGCTTCATGCTGTCCCGGACTCTGTATTATAACTTCAGGAGTTTCTGTAAAAAGTGAAATATTGTTGTGGTCAAAGTGTGAATGTGATATTAGGGCGATATCAGTGCTCACAGATGGAAGGATGCTTTTTACGTGCTCGTCATAAGGATCCATAGCTATTCTGATGCCTTCACCGGAAGTTATTCTGAAGAATGAATGCCCATAAAAATCTATTTTTACCGGATTGTTCATAAGTCATATCCTCCTATATAAAAATTACAGTTCATTTATATCTTATGCATAACATATTATAACTCATATTCTTGCCAAAGTATTTGACTTAATCAGTGATTTTTATTAATATAAGCAATTGCTAAATTAACAACTCATA
>DNFX01000292.1 GCA_003486795.1 Actinomycetota bacterium | reverse complement strand
GCAGTAAAATCCCTCATGTCAGAAAAGAGAATTGTCATCCTCTTTTCAATGCAGTCACCAAGAACAACATCTTCCACTCTTTTTTTGCCCATTAAATGAAGAATCTTATTAGGGACAAAACGGTTGTATGCTTCAATTAGATTTTCTTTTGATCCAATTCCTCTGTAAAGTTTTTTCATTTTGTTTATTCTATCAACAGTTCCATTATATTAAAAGATAATAATAATGTATAATGTGCTTCAATCATCAAATGAATGGCAGCAAAAGTTCCGAAGCCAAACGCGAGCGATTGTAGTTACTTGAATATAAAGAGATTTTTTGTGCGGGATGGTTTGACACTTTAAAATGTATTAGACGACAAATAGGGGTTAATATTCAATCGAAAGGTAATGGCTTGTTTATAAAACTCTTGCAATCATTTCTTTTTGTTTTAATACCTTTTCTCGGTGGAAACCATCTATCGTTTTTCTATATCACAATTGATAAATTCTGGATAGAAACAGGATTTGTAATGTTTTTGATTATCTCTGTCCTGCTTTCAGCTTTTTATAGAAATGGTAAGTCCGATATTAAAGGTTGCAATTGTTCCGGCCCTTCGTTCAGTTATTCCCGTCTGATTTATTTTTTTGCACCATTTGCTATTATAACTGTTGTCAGCCTTGCTTATACCTGGAATACATTCAGTACATTGAATGAAATAAATACTTTGATATGGATTACCGGTAGTATCTATGTTTTTCTTAACTCAAGAAACAGGGAAATGCTTCTTGAAGCTCTTGTAACCGGTGCTTTTTTATCTGCTCTTTGCTCAATGGTTCAGGCAAGATTTTTGTTTTCAGGACTTATAGAAGCCTTTGAAGGTGGAAAATATGCTGAGATAGTAAGAGGACAGGCAATTCCCTTTTCATCTTTTATATATCACAATGTCTTTGGCGGGTTTATGTGCTTTGTTCTGCCTTTGGCATTTTATTTCGGTGTTTTCAAAAAAAATTGGTTTTATATGGTTGCTGCTTCAGTCATTATAGCAGGGATGATTCTTTCTACCTCAAGGATAGCAATAGGGATTTCCCTTTTAGTTGTAATGAGTTTAATTTTCCTGTTATTGAAAAAAAGAGATATAAAGGGTGTATTTATAATACTTTCGATTGTTAGTGCCGGTATTATAATTACATTGATGCTGTTACAGACAGGTCAAAAAAGTGATTTCAAAGGCCTCACAAGAGAGCTTGGGAAAAAAGCTCAGTTAACAAAATCCGAAGTAGCCACATTAAATACGAGAACTGAAATCTGGAAGAACGGTTTTAAAACATTTGCTGCAAACCCTTTAATTGGATATGGTGCAGGATCTTTTGAATACGGATACAGGAAATATTTTGATGGTGGAATATATACACGGTACGCTCATACATTACTGTTAAAATACGGAGTTGAACTTGGAATTGTCGGAATTGTGTGTTTCTGGTTTTACCTGTCAGGATTCATTTATTATTTAATCAAGAAGAGAAAAGACCCACAATTAAGGCCTATATCAATTTCTGTCGGATGTGGTCTCCTTTTTGGTCTCCTTGACTTCTCCTTTGATGTCCCGGCACATAGCATTACTTTTTTTGTTTTATCTTCAGTTGTCTTTATGAAACACAATGTCAATGAAAAAAAAGACGAGGAGCATGGGGAGGAGGACAACGGAAATGATAAAAAGGAAAAGGAGTTGAAGAAAAATTCATTTGCCCTGAATAGAATTAATCCAATATTGTTTGTAATAATTCTCTGTCTTCTCGGTTCCTTTTTCTTTACAGCAAGGGCCGGTCTATCTGGTAAATCCATAGAAAATGGTGTTGCAATGGAGGATGCCGGATTTTTCATTGATGCCTGCCTTTCATACAGAGATGGGATTAATGCGTGTTTAAAAAAAAGAGGATACAAAATGAAAAAATATCTGCCTTTCATACAGAGATGGGATTNNATAGAAAATAAAAGAGATAAAGATTCAGAGCTTTATTTTGTAAGTGGATTGAGTTATTGGGCAATAGGTGACACAAAAAAAGCAGAGGATTGTTTACTTAAGGCAATATCTTTTTATCCGTCATCGTCTTATTATATTTATGAAACAGTAAAATTTTATTTTAAAAACAACGAAATTCAGAAGGCAAAGGTCTGGTCTTCTGCAATAAATCCCTATCTTGACAAATATATGACATCAGCGAATCCCAAAGGGTTCTATGTATATAAAATAAGGGATCTTGAAGCAGAAATGGAATACAGACAAGGAAATGCTACCGGAGCATTGATTTTAGCTGAAACCAATCTTCGCGATGCAGAAACGGGTAGATATATTATTTCAAATATAAAGACCGGAGAGAATATATCTGTTCAAAGTTTTTTGGATTATTTAAAAATAAGGGTAAAGTTTTTCAAGCAGCACATCATTGAAAGCAGNNACATCATTGAGAACAGTAAAAAAGAATGATAAACCAGGCAGGATTGTTATTTTATTGGTGATACTCTTCAAGAAGTTTTTCTACAACAGCCTTATCAGCCTCAAGAAAATCATAATTTTTAAGATCCTCCGGCTTGACCCATCTTATTTCTTCATGATCATTCAGTCTGTAGACCCCTGAAATTACGTACGTCCTATAGGTGATCAGTCTAATGGTCCAGTCATGAGTGTAGCTGTGTGTGCATGAGCAAAATAGATTTCCCACTTCAACTGTTATGTCAAGTTCTTCTTTGAGTTCTCTTTTTAGACATTCTTCGTAAGTTTCTCCTTCTTCAAGCGTTCCGCCAGGAAATTCCCAGTTTCCAGTATGGCACTTCCCCTGTTTTCTCCTGGCAATGAGTATTCGGCCATCTTTTTCAATTACAGCAGCTATAACAATTTGTGGATTTGCCTTTTTTCTTTCCACTATTTCAATACCTTACTTTTTTAACAGGCAATCTATCTTAAATGCAAAAGGACTAAGACAGAAAATTTTTCTGCTCATCTTTTTCAGATTATGGTATTATTATTTAACTATAAACAAAAAAAGAGAGAATTCTGCATTCCGGTTATGCCTGAAATTTATCTGTTTAATCAGTATAAACTTTGCTGACAGGGATTGTATAGAAAAATAATTGTAAAATTCTATAGAACACGTTTTCATTCAAATGAACATGCTCTTACTTAATAAGAGGTTTTATCAATGATTACAAAAGATTATTACTGTATACTCAAAATAGAGAGAAGTGCATCAGCCTCTGAAATAAAAAATGCATATAGAAAGCTGGCCCTTGAGTGCCATCCTGACCATCACCAGGAAGACCTTGACGCTGAGGAGAAGATCAAGGAGATAAATGAAGCTTATTCTGTTTTAGGAGATGAACTCAAAAAGAAGGAATATGATCTTATGGGCACTGTTTCTTCTGCAACATCTGACATATATTCTAACTTCAGACAGGGTATGGGAGGGGGCAGACGGCGATTTAACATGGGAGGAGGCGGATGCTGCGGGAGATCGAGTCTTTTCAGTGAAAAGATGTTTATTAATGTAATACCGGGTCAATTTTATGAGTTTATTATTACTCCTCAGGAAGCCCGTTTCGGGACTGAAAGACTGGTTATGATTGTTTCTGGTAAAAGACGTAGTGGATATCACATCAAAATCCCAGGAGGAGTAACTAACGGAACGCAAATTAAGGCGGTCCTTGGAAGAGATGAAAGCAGGTTTATTTTAGTCAGAATATCAGTATCAGATTCAGCTTACGGTAGTTGCATATAGAATAGATATTCCATCTTTTTCCCCTGACATCAATTGCTGCTGTCTTTCAAACAAGTTGAGTCGGCATGTAAGGGGGGGGCTACTTAAAAAACTTCTGTTCAATATCATTGGTTCTCATATAAATTTGCTTCGGAATATAAAGAATACAGCTCCCAGCATGCAAAGAGTAGCCCACAGGTAGTCAAGTTTAAGAGGCTCCTTCATATAAAAAACGGAGAAGGGGACAAAAACACCCAGAGTAATTACTTCCTGTAATATTTTTAACT
>DNFX01000177.1 GCA_003486795.1 Actinomycetota bacterium | reverse complement strand
TAATTGTCTGCTATCTCTTTGCCCACAAGATTTTCAAGCTCGCTTCCAAGATTGGGCCTGTGGAGGCCGGTTGCAATCAGTATAGTTATCTGTTCTTTTTTTACTGAGTAGCTTTCTATTTCTGAAAGAAGTGCCTGCAGAATTATTTCTGTGGGCACAGCTCTTGTTGAATCAGAAATTACTATGCATATTTTGCCGGCTGATAAAATTGTTTCTTTAAGGGGTTTTGTTCCTATCGGATTTCTGAAGCTTTCTTTTAGTGCTTCTAAGGGAGATTTGATTATATCTGTCTGTCTGCTTTCAACAACGTCAAAAACATTTCTGTCTTTTATCTCTATATCAAGACCATCATGACCATAGTTCAGCCTGAATTTCATTTACCACCCTTAAAATCATATAAAATATTTTAATATTTGTTTTCGTTTTTATAATATAGCTCTGTAAAGATCAGGATGGGGAGAAGCTATCATCTGATAATCAACAAGAAAATCTTTTTCCTTTGCATATTGTATTCCTGCCATTACTGATTCTTTTACAGATGAGATGTTACCGTTAATGACACAGAAGTTTTTGCCTCCGAGAGCTCTTGCCACCCTTATTTCCACCAGATCTACATCTGAAGCTTTAACTGCAGTGTCTGCTGCAATAAATATAGAAGGTGATGTAAGTGTCTCGATTACTCCTATGGCATTCAGTTCTCCGATAACTGAAGTCTGGGTAAGTGCTGCAAGAAGCTGCGGGTAAACATTCATGATTGTACATCCATCGATAATAAAATCATCGTTTTTGTTTATAATAGTTTTATAGGAGTTATCGACATCTGCCGCACTACCAGTAAAAACTATATAATATTTCCCCGGACAGATGGTTTTGGCATCTACGATACTTACGTTTGAAGCTTTGACTATTACGTCAACAGAAGATATTCCTACAGCTATACTCCTGAATTCTACTACGCCGACTGAGCTTTCCATATCATTACCTTTTTAATAAGAATTAAAAACTATTTATTTTCCTGTCTTTTTCTCTGCAGCTGCTTTCGAAGGCTGCTCTGCTTTTGCTGAAGAATTAGCAGGTTTCTGCCTTCTTGACTTGGGAAAAGTTCCTCGTCCGGATCTTACACATCTGCCTGAAAGGATTTTTTCAAGCTCAGGATGCGGTCTAGGGATAACATGGGTAGCCAGAACTTCAGAAACTCTTTTGGCTGCAACGGCCCCTGCATCAACTGCAGATTTAACGGCAGCAACTTCACCCTGGCAGACAACTGTAACTATTCCGCTTCCCACATATGCCTTTGAGATTAANNAGGCCTCTTGTTTCTATTAAACCTATTGCTTCACCATTCATACTTATTTCTCCTTCCAAAAAAACTGGAATATATTCAATTAATAATTATTTTACAAAATTCATAGAGCCGTATATTGAAAGTCTCCTCTGTCTTGTAAATGACCTCGGAGTAGTACATCCTTCTCCTGTAGCTCCTGCTATCGTCCAGGAAGTTCCGCCATTATGAAGATCTCCGCCAGATCTCTGTGATGAGCCGTTTACCTGAACTGTTGTTGTATTTATTTCCTGGGCAAAATAAGTAATCCTCTCTATATTGCTGGAATGTATCATTGCGGTGTGCTTGAAATTATGCTCAACCCTGCATGCCATTCTTACAGCTTCTTCAAAGGTGTCGACTATGATCATGGGGAGCACAGGCATGAGCTGTTCATGCTGAACAAGGGGATGCATTTCATCATTTGTTACAAATACTGCAAGCCTCAGATCATCCCTTACATTTATACCTGCCTGTTTCAATATTACTGCACAATCTTTACCCATTAATTTCTTGTCTATTTCTCCGTTTTTAACAACAAGGTTTGTAACTCTTGCTGCTTCGTCATTGTTAAGTATATAGCAGCTGCCTTTGCCAAGTTCGCTAAGAAGTTTGTCTGCAACAGCTCTCATGCAAATAAGGATTTTTTCTTCATTGCAAAGTATATTGTTGTCAAACGAAGCTCCGTGTATTATCTCTCTGGCTGCCCTTGCTATATCAGCAGTGTCGTCTACTACGACAGGTGGGTTTCCCGGACCTGCTCCGAGTACTTTCTTGCCGCTTCTCATTGCAATATCAACTATTGCCGGTCCCCCTGTTGCGCAGATAAGACTTACATCTTTGTGCGACATTGCTATCTTTGCATTATCTATGTTCGGTGTTTTTGTTGATGTAATAAGATTTCTGGGTCCTCCGGCAGCAACTATGGCGTCATGTACAACAATCAGGGAATCAAGGGTTACTTTTATTGCTGAGGGATGTGGAAGATAGACAACGGAATTTCCGGCTGAAATCATTATAATAGTGTTATTGATAATCATCGGCGCAGGATTTGTCATGGGAGTAATTGCAGCTATAACACCGTATGGAGCCATATCTACTGTCAGTGCACCGTTATCATTGCAGCATCTGCTGTAACTTTTGATTTCAAGGTCTTCAGGACCGAGAGATCTTTCGGCAGCAACTATATTTTTGATTATTTTATCCTCAACTCTTCCCATTCCGGTTTCTGCAACTGCTGTTTTTGCCCATTTTTCA
>DNFX01000099.1 GCA_003486795.1 Actinomycetota bacterium | reverse complement strand
AGCTAAACGGAAAAATGGGTTTTTAAAAAAGCAGATGCCCGTGATTTTTTATGATATTGCACAGGCATCTGTCTAAAATCTATAGTCTGTTTGTTTCCGCAAATACATCAGGAATGAAGAGAATCTCTTACTTCGCTGCTTAAAGGTTTGATATTGAAGGGTACTCCCATTCTTTCGCCATCATTTTTTAAATCTTCTATAACAGGACCGATTATAGGAATACCATGCTCCATATTGTATTTTTCTGTATCATATTCTTTTTCTCCTGCGATATATATTCTATCGTGTCCTGGAGCTTTGGGAGAATCCTTAAGCATTTGTATTACATGATCCATCTGTTTTTTAAAATCAATAACAGGCCTGAAAGCATTGATGTTTATAGCCGTAAAGAAGTGTCCGACATCAGCTTCCCTCTGTTCGTGCGGGAAACCTATTTCTGTAAGGTTGGAGCCGCCTGAAAGAACACCGCAGAGAATATCTACAAGTAATGCGAGCCCGTAACCTTTGTAACCTCTCATGATATCAGAACCGCCAAGCGGCATCAGTGCACCTATGTATCCGGATTGACATTTCTTTGGATCATCAGTTATGTTGCCTTCACTATCTATCGCCCAGCCGAGTGGAAGCTTTTTACCTTCTTTTTCAAAAACTTTTACTCTCCCAATTGGCACAGTACTTGTAGCCATATCAAGTACATAGGGGTATTCTTTGTAAGAAGGAACAGCAACTGATATGGGATTTGTTCCGAGAACAGCCGACTTTCCATAGGTTGGAGCAACCAGAGGCTGGGAATTTGTCATGCTTATTCCTATCATATCTTCTTTAAGTGCCATCATTGCATAATATGCAGCAATTCCGTAATGATCACTATGTCTTACTGTAACAATTCCGACATTACTTTTTTTTGCTTTCCGGATTGCAATATCCATTGCTTTGTAAGAAGCAACCTGTCCGCACCCGTTTCCGCCGTCAATTAACGCTGTTGTATCGGTTTCACTAATTATCTTAATTGGTGTAACAGGATTGATATTCTTGTTTCTTAATCTGTTTCCATAATATGAAGTCAGTCTGATGAGACCGTGTGAGTCAACTCCTCTGATATCTGCACTCAGAAGAACATCACCTACTATTTCTGCATCCTTTTCCGGAACACCCAGCTTGGACATATAGGCAATTACATATGACAGAAGATCTTCTTTTTTAAATCTTAGAATCTCAACCATTTCATCTCCTCTGTAAATAATGTTAAAATATTAAATTAAAAAAAAGTTATCCTTTATACTTTTACTCTTAACAGACATCTTTGTTTTTTTATTGAGCTAAAAGTATTATAATAAACTTTCTCATAAAAAATAAATAATAACATAGATTTTAACAGAATTACTTCTTTTACAGGATTATAATTTTTCCCTTTTGGCAGGAGGCCTTAATTGGAAAATGAAAATTTGAATAAAAATACCCTGGAAAATCAGACATCCGGCAGAAAACCTTCATATGAAAGCAGACATAATTATGAAGAGCCATTAAGAAACAGAATAGATTCCGAATATGAAGAAAAAAGAGGAAGAAGAGCGTTTGGTTATGTCTGGAACGTAATATGGAGTCTTGCTTTTTTAATATTTTTCAATTTTTTCAGCAGATATATAGCTTATTTCCAATTTGAAAAAACAGACGGTCTGCTCCGGTGGAATGTGTATCCTATAATAACTTCAGAGTTTTCCAGGTTAATTCCCTTAATAACTGCCGGGCTGATCGTAATTCTGATGGGGAACATCATACTTCTGATATTTGACAGGTATGTTCTTTCAAGGATAGTAGAAATCCTATCTTCTATTTTTACCATAGCAGTTCTTGCAAACATTATTCTGGTTTTCCCATTTGATTTTAATGTTATACCATATGATCAGCTATCAGAGATGTTCCCTTTGATATTGAAAATATTATTCGGGCTTATTATTTTTATTCTTGTTATATTGGTAATTGCAAATTTTGTGAAGATTGTCGTTAAAATTACAAAAAGATAAAGGATATTTTAATTATATTTGGATTTAAAAAACAGGGGAGGTAAAAGATTTGAGTGTTTATGATGATGCATTAGAAATGCACGAAAAATATGTTGGCAAGATAAGTGTTATAAGCAAGGTTCAGGTAAATTCTGCCCATGATCTTGCAATGGCTTACAGTCCTGGTGTAGCGGAGCCATGCAGGCAGATTCAGAAAGATCCGATGCTTAGATATAAATACACTTCTATAGGCAATATGATTTCTGTAGTCAGTGATGGCTCTGCTGTTCTGGGACTTGGCAATATAGGTGCCCTTGCGGGGCTTCCTGTAATGGAAGGTAAATGTGTTCTCTTTAAAGAATTTGGAGGAGTAAACGCATTTCCTTTGTGTCTTAATACCCAGGATGCCAATACTATTGTTGAAACTGTTAAATTGCTTGAGCCAAGCTTCAGCGGAATCAATCTTGAAGATATTTCTGCACCAAGATGTTTTGAAATCGAGGAAAGACTGAAAAAAGAAACCCAGATGATTATATTCCACGATGATCAGCATGGAACAGCAGTAGTGACGACAGCCGGTCTTATAAATGCAATGAAAATAACTGGCAAAGATTTTAAAGATATTAAAGTTATTGTAAATGGTGTCGGAGCTGCAGGCGTAAGCATAATAAAGCTTTTTCATAAACTTGGAGTAAAAGATATCGTTGCCTGTGATTCAAAAGGGGCAATTTATAAGGGCAGGCCGGAAGGTATGAATGAATCAAAAGATGAAATAGCCGGTATGACTAACCAAGAAGGTTTAAAAGGAAAACTTATAGATGTAATCGAAGGAAGAGATGTATTCATAGGAGTCTCTGTAGCAGGGCAGCTTACAAAGGAAATGATTGCCAGAATGGATAAAAATCCGATGATTTTTGCTCTTGCAAATCCTGAACCGGAAATAATGCCTGAAGATGCAAAAGCTGCAGGAGTAAATATAATAGCAACAGGAAGATCTGATTATCCGAATCAGGTAAATAATGTCCTTGCATTTCCGGGTATATTCAGGGGCGCACTTGATGTCAGATCCACTGATATAAATGATGAAATGAAAATTGCTGCAGCCTATGCTATTGCAGAGCTGGTTGAGGAAAAAGAGCTGAATTATGATTATATTATTCCAAAACCCTTTGACCTGAGAATAGCTCCGAATGTAGCAAAAAAAGTCGCAGAAGCTGCAATAAAGACCGGAGTTGCCAGAATAAAAATGAATCCTGAAGATGTTCAAAAGAATGCTGTTGAACTTATCAAGGCAGTCAAAGAAAGAAGAATATAAAAATTATTAAAAAATCAGCCATATGAGTATAAGAAGTTTCTTTTCTTCTTACTATGGTTTACCAAGAAGTGTTTTTATACTATTTATAGCCAGAGTCATTCATAGTATAGGCAGTTTTGTATACCCCTTTCTAACTATGCTGCTTACTATCAAACTTGGATACCGTGAAGAAATAGCAGGGTATTATGTAACCGGTGTAGTAATAGCCGGGTCTATTGGTCTGATTGTGGGGGGAAAGCTTGCAGACAGATTCGGCAGAAAAAAGATATTTCTGATTTTAAGTTTTATAAGCGCAACTATTTTTGCTATTTGCGCTTTTGTCGAAGACCCAGAAATAATTCCATGGCTGCTGATTTTCTCGAATTTATTTCTTGGCGGAGTATTACCCACAATTAATGCGATGCTGGCTGATCTTACAAGTGCAGAAAAAAGAAAAGCAGCCTTTTCGCTTATCTATCTCGGAACTAATATAGGGGTAGCTGTAGGGCCACTGATTGCAGGATTTTTATTTAACGATTATACAAAGCTGCTTTTTTTAATTGATGCGGCTACAACTTATATTTCCCTGATACTGGTTCTGATTCTGGTTAAAGAAACAATTCCCTCAAATGAAAAAATAATAGAGNNAATAAATTTGAAAAACCTGAGCAGGGCAATATTTTTATTATACTTTTCAAAAGACCGATATTTTTAATATTTACATTTATTTCACTTATATACACTTTCATTTATTCACAAAATTATTTCAGCATGCCGATATATCTGAATGAAGTTTTTTCTGACGGGGGTCCCAAGGTTTACGGTTCCCTGATGTCTGTTAATGCTATTGTTGTAATACTGCTTACAATATTTTTAATAAATCTCATGAAAAATACAAAACCGATAATAAATATTGCATTTGCAGGTATTTTGTATGCAATCGGTTTCGGTGTCTTCTTTCTTGTCTCAAACCGGTTTCTCCTGATAGGCCTTACAA
>DNFX01000208.1 GCA_003486795.1 Actinomycetota bacterium | reverse complement strand
AAGAGCTTCATTAAATGCAGGTTTAAATCTCATGATGCTTTGAAAATATTCACGATAATCTTCGGTATGCACCGTTCCGAAAAACCTCATATGATCTCCAAGTCCGACTATTCCTGCAAGAAGTATTATGAGTATAAAATCTTCAGGGACAGAAATATCTTTATAGGGCGATGCAAATCTCCTGAAAAGATAATATCCGAGGGCAATAATCATTATTATACCCATTGTTCCGCCGCCTACTGCACCAAGTGTATTCAGGTTATCCTGCCCAATAATATTTGATACAAAAGTAAATTCTCTCACCAGCCTGAAATGTCCGAAAAGAGCTATAAATAAGGCAATATGGAAAAGCATTGCAAAAATCCACATCCATCTGTCAACTTCAAGGGTCTGGGGGAAGATGAAAGAATCTTTGATTATCTTTATAAATCTTATAAATCTGTTTTTTGGTTTTGGATAAATTCCAAGATTTATTTTCATTTTTGGGCTTCTGACCCATATTACTATTTTAAATGCCATACCAGCAATAAAAACTATTACTGCGATATATACAAGAATTGCAACTATAAAAGAGAAGGGATCCATATTCATATTAAAAGTTCCTCTGATTTATAAAATAACTATAAAAATATTAATAATACGGTGTTATATATTCTATAATTTATTTCAGTCTCTTAATATAAAAAACTAAATCTTTTTCAATTTTTTCAGTTTTTATCACTTCATTCCCGGTACTTTTTGCCCATGAAGGTATATCTGCAAGACTGCCTGGGTCTGTGGCAACAGCCTTGATAATTCCTCCAACCGGTACTTTTGTTATATTCTGACTTACCCTGACCATTGGAAGCGGACAGAGAAGACCTTTAAGATCGAGTTCCAGATCTGCTTTTATTTCTTCCGCCATAATTCTCTCCTTACTGATAACTTACTGATAATATTATAAAATCCAACATGACAAATTGTATTATTACAACTTAATCTTATACTAATTCTTCCTGATAATTAAATAATTAGTGAATTTCTTTAACATCATTTTAAATAAATAAAGTTATTTGCGATTCCAGTGCTTCTGAAATAAAAAATCCTACGCCCACACTACCCTCTGCTTCATCTATAAAATCCTGTTTGTCTATTTCCATTACATCCATACTCATCTGGCATGGATACATCTTTACTCCTAATTCTGTTGCAAGTTTTCTGAATTCATAAAGAGACATAACTCCCTTGGAGGCCATCATTTTGTTGAACATCCATCTGCCCATGCCATAAAAATTAAATTTGCTTGGTCCGGCTTTTTTGATATCACCACCATACATAAGGCCGATCATTTTCCCAAAGAAGCTTTTTCCTGTTTTTACAGGTTTTTTGATTGCTCTAAGCCCCCAGAATGTAAAAAACATCGTTACGTCCATATTGATTGAAGCCGCCCCGGTAGCAATTATAAAGGCAGCTATCAGCTTATCCATATCCCCGCTCAGAACAATCATTGATAATTTCTTTTTTTTATCTTCCATAATCCCTCCAGGTTAACTTTTTTGATATTAATACTTACTAAAAAACAAAATTATTTTTTTGAAGAGGCTCTTTTTATAGTGCGGGTTTTAAGCTCAATTACTTCCTCAAGGACTTCACTCATAAGATCATATGCTTTCATGATTTTGGGATTTGAAATAGAATAATATGAATTGCTGCCCTGTTTTCTAACCTGTACAATACCCTTATCTTTCAGGATGGCAAGATGTTGTGAAATGGTGGACTGTGATATACCAGTTTTATCCACCAGTTCCCTTACATTCAACTCCTTTTCTTTTAAAGAAAAAAGTATTGCCTGCCTTTTTGGATTTGATATTGTTTTACATAATTCCGAATGAAGCAGAAAAAACTCCTCATTGTAAATCATGGCATCACAAATAATTTATTTTTTAATATTAATTCAAAAATAAAATTCAAATTAAATTATATATTAGAATATTCTTATATTCTAATAATCCTGACTATTATGTCAAGAATTCATTAAAATTATTCAAAACATAATAAAACAGAATTTATATTCGTTATAACAATTGTACAGATTTATTTTATTAATATTTTGGATATCAGAATAACTGATATCATAAAAATATCAGGAAAGGATAAAAAAATTAAGATAAGAAATTTTAAAACAAGACTTAAAATATCAGTAGATATATTACTTTTAATTTCAGGATTAACAAATATAATAACAGGTCTGCTGATTTTATTTGATATAGTTGCAGGTCCTGGCAGATATAGTGAAAAAGCAATATCTTTTGTGGAATTAAGTAGTAGGGGAATTGCAAAGTTAATTCATAATTATACCGGCATAATAATTATAACACTTGTTTTCTTTCACCTTTTATTAAACTGGAAGACAATATTATGTTATTTGAAACTGCTCTTTAAAAAATCGCACAATACAGGAAATTTAATTTGTGAGAATACGGATTCCGATAAAGAAAGGTTCTGATCAGCTTTTTTGTGATATTTGCCAATAAGCTGATTTCATTTGATTTACAATTTTCCGGTAAAAATATTATTATGATATAAATGAAACAATTATTTAATCCGGAAAAACGCTTCACTTAAAGTTCCTGTATGCAGATGGAAGAAAAAGAGAAAAAAAATTTAAAAAAATATATCAGGGATTTCAGAAAAAAACAGGATCCTGATAGTTTTAAAAAAATATATGATTATTTTTTTGACAGGATTTACAGATTTATTTTTTTGAAAGTATATAATTCACATGATGCTGAAGAGCTGACTGGTGATGTGCTGTTTAAAGTTTATAACAATCTTTCAAAAATCAAAGGTGATTCTTTAAGCATTAATGCTTGGGTATATAAAATAGCAGGTAATTGTGTAATTGACTTTTTTAGAAAAAATAAAAAAATATCCGGTCAGAAATCAATTGATGAAATGCTGGAAAATAGTGAAGATATTTTTGCAGTCAGTGAAGACTATATATTAAAAGAAAGTTTGTTTCTGAAAAAAGAGCTGGGATTTGAAAATGAGGGATTATTATCAATGATTAATAATCTGCCTGAAAACCAGAAAAATATATTACTTTTAAGATTTGTCGAAGATCTTGATTATCCCTCAATTTCAGCAATACTGGGAAAAAAAGAAAACGCTCTGAGAGCTCTTTTGTTCAGAGCTTTGCAAAATCTGAAAGATAGCCTGAAAAAATAAAATAAAAAAATGAAAAATATAGAAATCAGAAATGAAAAAATATTAAAAAAAGTTCTTT
>DNFX01000222.1 GCA_003486795.1 Actinomycetota bacterium | reverse complement strand
AAGAGTTTTATAAAAAAAATATTCGGTATTAAAAACGATGATGAAGAAGAAAGTTTCAGTGAACTTAATCATGAAGAAAAAGATATGATAAGGGGGATTGTAGAACTTTCAGAAACCACTGTAAAAGAGGTTATGATACCACGAATAGATGTAGTATTCATATCCGGCGATCTGCCTCCGGAGGAAATACTGAATATTGTTACTGTCAGCGCGCATTCAAGATTTCCTGTCTATAAAGATACCATTGATAATGTAACCGGAATCCTTTATGCAAAAGATCTTTTAAGGTTTATTGTAACAAAACAGGATTTTGATATTGAAAAAATTGCCAGGCCTCCATATTTTATCCCTGAAAGTAAAAGAATAAATTCCCTGCTGCATGAATTCAAGCGCAGAAGAGTCCATATCGCAATAGCTGTGGATGAATACGGGGGTGTGTCAGGAATTGTCTGCCTGGAAGATATTTTAGAGGAAATTGTCGGGGATATTCAGGATGAGTTTGATGATGAGGAAGAAGACATTATCAAGCTGGATGAAAATCATTTTCTATGCGATACACGGGCATATATTGAAGATTTAAACAAGCAGCTTGGAATAGAGCTTCCTCACGAAGATTATGATACACTTGGAGGATTTGTTTTTGAACTTTTCGGGAAAATTCCTGTCAAATATGAAAAAGTTTCGTATAATGGAATAAATTTCATTATTCATAATATGGAAGGGCACAAGATTAAAACAATTAAAATCGAAAAAAATAAACAGACATGAAAAACATTCTTTTAGTAATTATAATGCTGTTTTCAACCCGGTTTATGCTGTTCTCACAATCGGCAAAGGTGCAGATTGATGTCTTTACTCTTAACAATCAAGCAGACATGCTTGTTGCTGACGGAGACTATTTTACAGCAATAGAAAAATATAAATCTGTTCTTGAAATAAATCCCAATTATATAAATTCCGTGAAAGGATTGTCTGAGGCTTATTATTATCTAGGTGAATTTGAAGAAGCATACAGGCAGATTCAATCAGCAAGAGGGTTTGACAAAAATAATATTGAACTTCTCGGGCTAGAAGCAAGGATTCTTCTTGCCCGCGGTAAAATAACTGAAGCTGAAAAAATATTTAAATACATCAATCAAAAAGAGCCTAATAATATCAACGCTTATTTCGGTTTTGCAGAAATATCCCTGATTACCGGTAAATACTCAGAATCAGCAGGAAATTATCTGGATATTCTTTCAATTTCACCTGCAAACAAAAAAGCACTCCTGTCTCTGATTTTGCTGTCTGATTATCAGGGCAGATACGAAGAATCTGAAAAATATCTTTCGGAAGTTTTAAGGCTGTATTCAAGCGATTATTTTGCACTTTATATCGCAGCCAGGCATTATCTGATGAGAGGTGATATGTTTCAGGCTGAAAAACGGGTTAGAGATTCCATAAGAATTAATCCGAATTATATTGAATCATCGCTCCTTTATGCCAGAATTCTTCTGGTAAACAACAATTACGACCTTATCCCTGAAATTCTGGAACCTTTTTATAAGAAGCGAAACAGCAGTCTTGTTTCCTATACATTAGGTAAAACATATGAAAAAAAGAACGACTACAATACATCTATCAAATATTTCACAGAATCTTTCAGACTGAATCCTGATGATGAAATATCCCGTTTTGCAGTAGAAAATCTAATCCGCAAAGAAAAAGATTTTACTGATCCTGTCAGGTCGAGATATGCGGAATATCATTTTATTCGAGGAAAAGGTCTTGAAGAAAGAAACTATAATCAGAAAGCATTGAGCAGCTATAGAAGAGGGCTTCTTATTTACCCTTATTCAGTCAAGGGAAGACTTCAATATGCTGATATTTTCCTGAAATCAGGTTATCCATCCAAATATCTTTCAGAGCTTAAAACTCTTCCTGAAAAAGAAAGAAAAAAACAGTATATCAGTGATCTTATTGAAATTCATGAAAGCATAATTGAAAATACGGTTTCTTCCAGATGGGATATAGATCAGTTTCTGATTAATAAAAACGCATATGGTTTTAATCTTTTCTATTATGATTCGATTGATATGCTGCATCCGAAAGGTGAAGAAACAATTGTTGATGTTTTTTCAGATATCCTTAACCATTCAGAAACAATCAGGGTTAAAAACACTGATTTTAAAGTTGAAAACTATTCACAGGCATTTTCAGCATCAAGAAATTCACCGGTACAATGTG
Organism: Actinomycetota bacterium; assembly: GCA_003486795.1. Next base: position 1,592 of record DNFX01000222.1, on the reverse strand, counting down.
ATTATTTTATAATTCTCAAATTAAGTGAAACAGAGCGGGCTTTTGCCGTTAAGGCTGCGTTATATTCATCCTACACAGGATCTCTTATTAAAGAGTACAGGATAAATACAACAGGGAATAACAGAATTTGGGAAAGTCTCAACAAGCTGTCTGCGGATTTAATCAGTGATGCCGGTGTTTCAGGTGAAATTATAAAAATTGATTTTGAGAGAGGTCTTATCAATCTTGGTAAATTTGACAATATAAAAGTGAATGATAATTTCATAATTGTACAGAAAGACAGGATAAATCCAGACCGGACAGGAATAGCCAGAACTTATCAGGATTCTGACATACTCGGGAAATTTCAGATATCAAATGTAGATGAAAATGTTGCAGAAGGCTTTATCCGCAACAGGGACATTTTCAACCTTGTCAACCATGGGGATATTGTAATTCCCGAAATCAAGGAAAAAAAAGAAAAATCAACTGATTCACAAATAAGCGGAGAATACAGTCTTTATAACATTATTATGGGAATAAAGTAGCTTTATATCTCTTTTTTATAACAACTATCAGCTTAATTGACAATTAAATATCTTTTGACTATGATTGATAAGAAAATATTTATTAAGGTGAGGAATTAATATGAAAATTGCTATTAATGGATTCGGCAGAATAGGCAGGAATGTTTTTAAAGTCGCTTTTGATAAAAAAGATGTTGAGATAGTTGCAATCAACGATCTTACCAATCCAAAAACACTGGCATATCTCCTCAAATNNTACATATGGTGTTTATAACAAAAAAGTAGATGCAAAAGAAGGAGCTATAATTGTTGATGGAAAGGAAATCAAGGTATTTGCAGAAAGAGACCCGAAAAATCTTCCCTGGAAAAATCTCAATGTAGATGTTGTTGTTGAATCAACAGGAGTATTCAGAGGAGCTACTGGCGCTAAAGGCGGATACATGGATCATGTAACAGCGGGCGCCAAAAAAGTTATTCTGACTGTTCCGGCAAAAGATGAAATCAGAACATGACTGGGAACAGTTAATGAGAATCATCTTTTGAAAACTGATCTTGCGGTTTCCAACGCTTCATGTACAACAAACTGTCTCGCACCGGTCGCAAAAGTCCTGAGTGATTCATTTGGTTTTGAAGAAGGACTCATGACAACCATACATGCGTATACAAATGACCAGGTTATACTTGATCAGCCCCATGAAGATCTCAGAAGGGCAAGAGCAGCTGCTCTTTCCATTATCCCTACATCAACTGGAGCTGCAAAAGCAATCGGTCTTGTAATTCCAGAGCTTAACGGAAAAATGAACGGTATCGCGATGAGGGTTCCAACTGCTACTGGATCTATTGTAGACCTGACTTTCAGACTTAAAAAAGATGTATCAGTTGATGAAATAAACGCTGCGATGAAAAAAGCTGCGGATGGACCGATGAAAGGCATTCTGGAATACACTTCAGACCCGATTGTTTCCGCTGACATCAAAGGCAATGCGCATTCATCTGTTTTTGATGCTTCCAGCACAATAAAACTCGGTTCCAATTTCTTTAAAATACTGTCATGGTATGACAATGAATGGGCTTATTCAAACAGAG
>DNFX01000234.1 GCA_003486795.1 Actinomycetota bacterium | reverse complement strand
GTCTGCAGATTCGATACTGCATACGCACTTGCCAAGGAAGAAATTGAAGCAGGTAATATTGGCAAAATAATATCAATATATGCAAAAAGAAATCTTGCAAAATGGGTTACAGAAAGCCATCTGAATAAAATAAGTGCACTATTCGGAGATGGCATACATGATTTTGATCTTATGTTGTGGTTCACAAAAGCCAGTCCCAGGACAGTTTATGCAAAAACGAAGAATACAAGACCAGGTCTTAAATACGATGATGTTGCATGGGCACTGTTTACTCTTGAAGATGACACATTTGCAGTAATTGAAAACGTATGGAGTCTTCCGGATAATGCACCTTTTGCCATTGATGCGAAAATGGAAATAATAGGGACAGAAGGAGCAATATATATTGATAATTCAGGTGCCAATTATACAGTTCTTACCAAAAAAGGTTTAAGCTTTCCCCAGTCCACATACTGGCCTTCAGTTCATGGTCTGAGAAGAGGATATTTAAAGGAAGAATTTGATTATTTTCTCAAATGCATATCAAAAAATGAAAGACCTACAGTAATCACGCCCCAGGAATCCCGTGATGTGGTGAATGCTATAAGAATGGCTGAGAAATCGGCAGATGAAAACAGGATTGTAGAGTTTTAAGTCAAACATCTTTTTATGTAAGGGAATACAAAATTATTACAATAACAAATCATAAACTGTATATAGATACAGGAGGGAAAAATGAGATTAGAACCAATTAGTCCCCTGGAATATGATGCAAGGGTCAAAAAGCTGCAGAATGAGCTTAAAGCAGATAAAACAGATTTATTTATAGGATATAGCAGTGAATGTGAATCTGCATCTTCAAGATATCTTACGGGATTCTGGCCTTTTTTTGATTTTGCAGCTGTGATAGTCCCGTCTGAAGGAAAGGCAGCTCTTGTAACGGGAGGACCTGAATCAAGAGATTTTGCTAAAGTTTTCTCATATGTTCCGGATATTTTCATTAATCCTCTGCTTGTTGAAACTTCTGCTCCTGAATGGGTACCGAAAGTCACCAATCTGAATTTAAAAGATATAATATCAAAAATATATAAAAATCCTGTCAGAAGAATAGGTATTGGAAACTGGAATATATTCCCACATACATTATTCAGAGAACTTGAAGATTTTTTTCCGGGTGCTGAATTTGTAAATGCTGATAATCTTTTGTTAAATATCCAGGCGATAAAGACACAGGCTGAACTACCATATATAGAAGAGGCTTACAGGATTACTGAAGAATCATTAAAAACTGCGCTTGAATCAGCAGAACCCGGTAAAAAGGAATGGGAAATAGAATCCGCTGCCAGAATAAAAATGCTTGAGATGGGGGCAGAAGGTACTCCCTATCCCAACTGGGTCTGTTCCGGTGATAATACAAGACTCAGCCTATGCAGATCTACAGATAAGGCAATTAAGGAAAATGAACTCGTTCAGCTTACAATAGGTGCAAAATATATGGGCTATTGCGGCAATATGTGCAGGCCGTTTGTAATTGGAAAAACTCCTTCTGCAGTAAGAAAACTTATGGAAGTTGCTCTTGAAGCAGTGAATTATACACTTGATGCCGTAAAGCCGGGAGTAGCTGCATCTGACGTTTTTGATGGATATTATAAAATACTTGCAAAATACAGATATGAGGATTTTACTCTTTACGGACCTGCTCATGGAACAGGAAGTTCAGAGGTGGAAGGACTATGGCTTGCAAAAAATGCCAGTTTTGTTATAAAAGAAGGAATGCTTTTCAATATAGATATATGGCTTTCAGATGGTAAAAACGGACTCAGATATGAAGACGGGATTTTTGTAACAGAAAAGGGAATAAAAGAACTAACAAGTTTCAGAAGAGAGATAATTGAATTATGACAGAATACAGACATAAATTATTAAAGCTTCAAATAGAAGATAGAAAAAAAGAAATAGAAGAATGGCTGAAAGAACTGGTAAGTATTCCAAGTGAAAACAGATATCCTGAAGGGTTTGAAGCAAAGGCACAGAATTTTATTGAGGAGGAGTGCAGAAAATGCGGATTGGAAGTTGATTCATTTTTACCCACTGATATTTCAGGTATTGAAAATCACAAATTCTGGCTGAAAGGCAGAAATTATAAAAATGACAGAAAAAATGTAATAGCCAGGTGGAAAGGCAGTTCAGGAGGCAGATCTGTTTTACTCAGCGGGCATGTTGATGTGGCTCCTCATGAACCTGATAACTGGAAAGAGACCAGACCGTTTGTTCCGATTATAAAAGATGGAAGACTTTATGGACGCGGCTCAGCTGATATGAAAGGAGGACTTGCTGCTTCTTTCTGGGCAATTAAAATACTTAAGGATTCTGGCTATATACCATCCGGTGATATAATCTTTGAAAGTCTGGTTGATGAAGAATTTGCAGGCGGTAATGGTACACTTGCCGCCCGCTTAAAAGGCTATAATACTGATTTTGCAATTGTGCCTGAACCTACCAGAATGGAAATCTGCAGTGCATGTCCGGGTGCAATTCTGGGAGAGTTAATTATAAAAGGGAATGCAGGTATGCCCTATATGGGTCTGCCTATTTATAACCCCATTGATGCTGCATCGAAGATAATTGATTTTTTTAAAGAATGGATAGAGTACTGGCGAAGCATAAACTCACATGAACTTTTTGTTGAAAAGGGCAAGGAGTTAAATTATCTTCTGTGGGATATATCAACACAGGTTTCAGACGAGTTCATCCAGATGGGCACTCCTGCAACAGTGAAAATCTCATGGGTGGTCTGGGTTTATCCCGGTACAGACGAAGAGGAGTTTTTCAAATTATTCAGAGAGTTCTGGGACAGAAAAATAAAAAATGACAGGATCTTAAAGAATTTTAAGTACGACATAAGACAGACATTTCATTTTGTAAGACCCTGGCAGACCGATAAATGTGATTATGGTGTAAGTGAAATCATAAAATCATACCGTGATTTTACGGGCAGGGATACGGGCATTACAGGTGCAACTTTTTCATGTGATATGGCTATATATGGTGATGTCGGTAAAATACCTGTGATACTGCTTGGTCCTGGGGGTGATAATCTTCATGGCTCGGATGAATGGGTGTTGCTTGAAGATATTTACAGTCTGATAGGAATATTTATTTTATTTATTAAAAACTGGTGTAAATAAATAGTCCGGTTTATTATTAATATTATAATATTCAATTTGCATAAGGAGTAAATTTATGCGTAAATTAAGCAAAGTAGCTCCCGGATGGTGGGATTATACAACACTTGACGATGATATCCTTAATGAGGTAGCGAAACTTGAACCTGATGATTTTATAAAACTTCAAAGAGATGGTTTTAAGATAAATATTTATGATACTCTTGAATCTTTTTACACTGCTGAAGCACTTGAATATGTAAAATGCTGGAAGGCATCTACCTCCACTAATCCGGTCGGACTTTGCGGCCCCATTGGACCGACAGAACAGCTTCCGCTGGTAGCAGCAATAATAAATAATCTGGAAATAGACGTAAGAGACGGTCACTTCTGGGGAATGGATGAATGGTATATAGATGGCAAGGAAATGCCTATGACAAATCCTTTAAGTTTTGCAAAAGCAGATATGGATTTGTGCTTTAATAGAATCAGAAAAGATTTAAGAATGCCTGATGAGAATATACATTTTTTAAAAGCTGACAATATAAAAGATTATTCAGAATCTTTTAATGTTATAGAGTGCAGAATCATGCAGGGTGGCCAGGGAGAAACCAAACACTGGGCTTTTAATGACCCTTTAAAGAGAGAAGGGAATCATAAAGATAATCCTCCTTCACCGGAAGAATTCAGAAAATTATCTGCAAGAGTTGTAGATCTGCATCCTATGACCCTTATGCAGAATGCGAGAACTTCAAGTGGAGGAATTGTTTCCAGTATTCCTTCCCAGGCCATAACTGTCGGGCCTGTAGAAACATGGAAAGCCGGACAGATATCCATATGGCATGCAGGCATGCATGATAATCCATTTGGTATGAGACTTACCACATTCATGATTTCGAAAAAAATAATTGATTCTTCCGTTCCGATGTCTCTTCTTGCTGAACACGATAATGTAGTATTTAATTTTTACAGACCTGCCATAGGCACATGTGCTGCCGAAATGCATTAATAATAAACTATAATTTTTAGGAGAAATATGAAGCTTATAGACGCTTCCGGTCCAGTTTATGAGGGTATGTGGAGCTATGGAACACCTTTTCCGGAATTTCAGTTAAAGGAATTAAAAAATCCGGAATGGGTTGATTTTACCGCATATTCACAGGAGTTTATAGGATTTACAAGTGCTACAGGTACATATATAGACGGACCATCACATGCCCTTGGTCTTGATAAATCATATCCGATAAGCGATATCCCTATTGAAAAACTATTCGGGATAGATGCATACGTTTTAAAATTCGATTTAAAAAAACTGAAAAAGACCGGCAACAGACCTGTTGTCACATTTGAAGATGTAGTACAGGCAGAAAAAGAAAATATTCCGGAAAAAAGTGCAATAATTTTTGCAACCGGGTGGGGAGATCACTGGGCTATGTCAGATTTTCTGACACATAACTGGTTTTTGAAAAAGGATGCAGCTGAATATCTTATTGAGAAAAAACCATTCATTTTTGCTGCTGATACTCCTTCTTTTGATAATATAGATGCAAAGCAGGGCATATGGGACCTTATTTTTAATAATAATATTCTTATAGTTGCCCCTCTTGTAAACGTTGAGAAAATCAATGCTTTTAAAGTAAAGCTTTATATTTGTCCGATAAAGATCCTTAAAACTACAGGTCTGCCTTGCAGAGTGGTCATTGAAGAAAAATAATTTTTTCAGGATTCTGTTATGAAGAACAATCTAAAGATTATGGATATACGCAAGCTGGATACAAAAGTTATAAATAATTTGTGCTGCAGAACAGAATTGCAGAATAATTGTGAAAAGATAGATATAATCAGGGAATTCAATAGTGCACCCAGATTTTCTGTTTTTTTAAAAAGCCTTTTTTTCAATATAAAAACCACAAAAAGTAAAACCAATTATCTGAAATGTTTTTTGAAAAGCGGAGGTATGGGAAGAGCAGCAGTTATAAAAAATAATGAAATTGCAGGAATTGTTCTTTATGGAGATTACTGTCTTTTTCCTTCAATAAAACAATACGATAGTTACCCTCCGGATTTTGAAAGTGCATTTCTCGGATTCGCATATATTGATCAGAATTTTTCAGGATATGGGCTAGAAGAAAGGTTATTGCTGTCCGTTGAAAAAGATTTAATAGATAAGAAGTATAAATCGATTGAGACTATCGGTAAAAGAGCAAATGATGATATTGATGATAATGAATTTGAAAAAATTAATTTTTTCACAGTTAAATTTCTTATATCAAAAGGTTTTTATATTAAAAAGAATAATGAACTATATCCTCTTTTAAGACTGGAACTTAAAAATATAGTGACTTTTTCTGAGGAAGAATCGTGGTTTTACAGATTTGTCATCAGAAGACAGGGAAAAAGGTCTTCGGTTACTGAGACCGGTCTAAAAACAAAAAGATAATAATTACAACAAATAATTACGATTATGTTTGCATATTTTTTAAAATATTATTATAATACATTTTCTGCACAAGTAATTTTCATTGCGGGGTGGAGCAGTCTGGTAGCTCGTCGGGCTCATAACCCGAAGGTCAGAGGGTCAAATCCTCTCCCCGCTACCACAGGAATTTCAAGGGG
>DNFX01000186.1 GCA_003486795.1 Actinomycetota bacterium | reverse complement strand
CATCCTGGGTAGCCTGTTTTGTAAGTGCATAATCCCAGTTGGTGTAAACGTCAGGAAGTAATTCAATATCAGGATAAGCTTCCATTGCTTTTACAATACCGTCATGAACGTCAATTGCGGTCTGTGTTCCCGGAATTCCGTTGATAACTGCTACTTTGCCTTTTTGTACAGTCTTTCCAACAAATTCACCCATTGCAACACCGTGCTCATAGTCGCTGACATNNCGTCACCATGATCATAGTCACTGACATTTATCGATGCTGTAAAGTCTTCACCATTCATATCAATAGCAAAAACAACAACCTTGATTCCATCAGCTTCAGCTTGTTTTATTTTTTCAACCATAGCATTAGGATCAAGAGGGCTTAAGAATATGATATCACAGCCTTTTGTAACCAGATCATCAAAGTTATTCATCTGTTTTGTGATATCAAAATCATCGCTTGTATAGTATACATTTTCAACCATACTTGCATATGGTTCCTGTGTAATGGCATATTTGAATTCCTCAGCCATCTGAAGTGACCAGTCATTACCTTCAAAATAAATCTGGTAACCAACTGTATATTTTTCCTGTGGTGCGGCTGTTGTCTCTTCTTCAACCTCAGCTGCGGCTGTGGTTTCTGCAGCGGCTTCTGTTGTCTCTGCTGCTGCAGCTGTCGTCTCAGTTGCTGCTGTTGTCTGACATCCTATTGCAGTCATGCCAAGCAAAGCCACAATTAACAATGATATAAGAATTAGTGAGAAATGTTTTTTCATTTTTCCCAATCCTCCTCCCTTTCTATTAGGGTTTTTATTTTTTGGCCTAATTTTATTAAATTAGGAAAATTATTTAGACCAAAATAATTTCCTTTAACTTTAAATATTTTTTTACTTTCTCCTTTCCTAAAATGATAAATAAATTATTAAAAACTATAAATAAAAAAATTTATTTTCTGCAAATTGAAAGAGCAATTGAAAGATATGCTTTTACTGCATCGATTACTTCCTGTATGCTGACAAATTCATCCTCAGAGTGAGCTTTACTCATACTGCCGGGACCGATTACAAGAGTAGGAAAACCCCTGTTTAAAATTGTTGCCCCGTCTGTCCAGCCCTGCATTCCTGCCACTACTGCATTGAGACCAGCATTTTCCATTGCATTTTTTGCAATATCAATAAATTCATGATTCCCGGGTAAAAACAATGGTCCGAAATAACCGTCTCTCGGTAATGTTGCATGTACTTCATATTTAAGTTCAGGATTTGTATTGCAGACCTCTTTTAAATAAGGTTCTATTTCTGAAATAAGATCGATATTCTTCTCAGAATCTATCCATCTTCTGTCTATGGTCAGTGTGCATTTGTCTGCTACTATATTTACCTTTTTGCCACCCTGAATAATACCATAACTGATTGTGGGGTTTCCCACTCCTTCCTGATAGCGTGTATTAAGAACAGGAATATATTTATTATTTAATTTTGTTATAAAAAATGCCATTGCCCCTATTGCATTTGCTCCCTTTTCCGGCATACTGGCATGCGCTGCTTTTCCGGTTATGATGACATCCATAAGAAAGCACCCTTTATGGGAATTTACTATGTTCATATCAGTGGGTTCACCGACAATGAAATAATCTGATTTAAATCCTTTATTCATCAGAAATCTTGTTCCGGTTCCTCCCGATTCTTCTCCGATAACTCCTGTAAAGAAAAGATCTCCGTCAAGACAGATATCTGCTCTTTTTAAAAGAAACATGGAGTAAATCATTGCTGCAACTGCACCTTTCATATCAACAGCGCCAAGACCGTATATTCTTCCATCTCTGATTTCAGATTCATAACTTTTCATTTTGTCATTTGGTGGAACTGTATCAAGATGACCGTTAAAAGTGAGGCTTTTCCCATTACTTTTACCGGGTATTTTTGCAATTACATTATTTCTTCCCGGTTCAACTTCCTGAAGGTAAACATCTATTCCTTCTTCCCTGATTATATTCAAAGTGCATTCGCTAATCTCTTTTTCCTGACCAGGATAATTTATATGGCCGGGAACTGAAATCAGTTTTTTTAATATATTTATAACTTCGTTCTCATCTATTTTTTCTATCAGTTTTTCAAGTTCATTATTTTCCATTTTTTAAAACGCTTCTTTCTTTTTTTAAGCCTTTAAAGTAAATTCTGAGGAAGCCCGAGTAATTCCAGCCTCTTTAGTGCAATTTTCAGAGATTGTCTGCCTTCAGACAAAACAAAATGATTATGGCCTGGAAATAGCATATCTATTTTTACTTCATCAAGTCTTTTGAGATATTTTCTGTAATTGTCATGGCTTGACCCGTCACAATTAAGAACGCATATTAACCCGTTAGCAAAAAGTGTATCAGCAGAAAACAATGCATCTCCTTCAGGAAGACTTATATGATAACACACAGAACCTATGCTGTGACCAGGTGTTATTATAGCTTTTATCTCATAGTCGCCTGCTTTTATAATTTCATTATGCACCAGCTTTTTTGAAACAGGACAATTTGTGAACTGATAAGACGGGGTATAAAGTCCGCTTGCTTTGGCAATATCAAGAGCAAGATCTTTTTCCGTGCCTTTTTCCACAAAATATGCTTCTTCTTCAGATGCATAGATGCTGCAGCCAAAATTTTTATGGAAATAATGGGCGCCTCCTGCATGATCTACATGACTATGTGAAAGAAGTATCTTTTTCAGTCTGCTGATATCAAGATTATCATTTTTTATATTGCGGACTATTCTTTCAGATTCAAGACCGACTCCGCTGTCTATCATTACAAGTTCTTCGCCCAGATCAAGAAGGTAGGTATTACCGTCAAAACTCTGGCTCATCCCCAGATTGCCACTTCCTACCATATAAATATGTTCTGTTATTTTCATAATAATCTCTTCCTTAAAAATTTATCATTTTCAAACAAAGATTTACCTGATGTTAAATTCTTTTCAGACAATCAGATTAGTTCAGACAAAGCTTTATCTATCTGCACATCAATATTTTTTATTTTCATAAAAGTACCCATGGCAGCTACTACAGCAGCCAGATTTCTGTTAAGACATTGCTTTGTGCTCATGTGTCCTATTCTGAACACCAGGGGTTTCATATCTTTTTCAAGAGAACCGCCTATCTGTATCTGGAATTTATCCTTAAGAAATTCAATGAATTCCGGTGCCTGGAATTTACCCAGGGTAGATACAGCAGTCAGTCCGTGAGCACTATGTCCGTCCGGTACAAAGAGTCCCAGTCCCAGCGCTTTTATGGCTTTTATTAGTCTTGAAGAAACATCTTTATACATTGCAAGCCTGTTTTCAATCCCTTCGCTTTCGATAATCTCAAGGCTTTTTGCAAGAGCTCTTATCACATTGGTCGGAAGTGTGGATGGATAAGGATGCCAGTCATTCCATTTGTCATAATATTCAACCCAGACTCTCAGGTCAGGATACCAGCTTCTTGCAGGAGGAAGGCTATCAAGATTTTTTATAAGCTCCTCATTTATAGTAAGCATCCCAAGACCTGCCGGACATGAAAATCCCTTCTGTGAAGCTGATGCAATACCATCTATCTGCCATTCATCCATTCTGATTTCTTCCATCCCCGAACTTGCTATTGCATCAATAAATACAAGACAGCCATGTTTTTTTGCAATTGCTGCAACTTCTTTTATGGGATTTAAAATACCTACACTTGTTTCAACATGGACCATCCACAAAAGATCATATTTTTTTGATTTCAATTGTTCCTCTATCTGAGCCAGATCATAGGCTTTGCCTTTTTCATAAGTAATTTTATCCGTATTCAGGCTGTATCTGCCCGCTATTGCATTTAATCTGTCCCCAAAAGAACCATTGGTTATTACAAGACAGTTTTTTGAATTACAGAAAGTCGCTCCGATCGCTTCCAGTCCTGTTGTCCCTGAACCAGGCAGCAGAAAAGACCATGCTTTTTCAGAACCAAGTATTCTTGAAAGTCTTGAAACAGTTTCAAGATAAAGATCTCTGAATTCCTTTCCGTAATGAGCAACCGTCTGTCCATTAAAAGCTTCGATAATTTCATCCGGAGATTCCACCGGTCCCGGTATCATCAGTAGATATTTCATTATTCCTCCTGTAAATTAATAAAAACGAAAATTATATATTTAAATCCATCTGCCGGTTTTTTCGCCATCTGTAATAGCTTCTTTTATTCTGGCAACCTGATT
>DNFX01000116.1 GCA_003486795.1 Actinomycetota bacterium | reverse complement strand
TGCGGAGTTTGTGCTGAAGTTTGCCCGGTTGATGCTATAGAAGCAGGCTGATTTTCTACTGCAGCACTAGTGCTGATAACTTTTTTATAATACAGTGCCGGCAGCGGATTATTCCATGCCGGCCTTTTTTATGGATAAATTTTTATTGCAATGAAAACTAATCAGATGTGTCTTTTCCAGGCATCCGAAAGCCGGCTGATCATCAGATTATGGCTGGATCCACTTTTGCCCGGTATATGTCAGTTCCATTTCTTCTTTAAGAATATTATCAAGTCCTTTGTTCATTTTAACCGAGACGCTGTTCATCGGATCCTGCGGATTATTGTCAAAAAATGATATAAGGCTTTCCGGCCTGCTGATAAGGAAATTTTCCATGAGCAGCTTTGATGCCAGGAATCTTTTATATTTATCAACACCGAAGATTATAAAATCGTCTAGCAGGCCGATGACTTCCCAGGTAGTCTGCTCTGCCTGGGAATATAATCCCGCATCCTTTTCCTGATCGCTGATTCTCAGCGGAAGGTTACTGATAATTTTATCGATATTGTCAGTAAGATATTCCAGATTGAAGAGTCCGGTCGCGCAGTTGAATAGTATTGCCTTGCCTTCCTTTTCCTCTTTTTCCACATCGCCCATTGATATCGCAGGTCCTATATCCGCACAGTTAATCCTGTCATTTTCATCATAGACCAGGATGCCGCCCTTTACATCAACAGAGGTTTTAAATGAAAAATCAAATGCGGCCTGTTTACCGGAAAGAGCAAGAACAGCGACTTCCGCGGGATCAATATTAAAGCCAATATTGTCTACATTGCCGAGATAAATAAAACGCTTGCCTTCTTCATAAAGCCTTTTATATACAGCTTTCAATACCTGGAAATTCTGCCCGTGCCCGCCGGGGAGAGGCAGCATCTTTCCTTCTTCTCCATAGGCGCATGTAAAGATTTTTTTGGTTCTGCCGGATGATGAGTGGGTAAACGCGGGAATCATCGGCTGAATTCCTGTCAGGACATCTGTAATATCTGTATCAGTTTCATCAATAAGCTTTTTCAGAATACTGCTGCCGCTGTATTTTTTAAACCCCTGTTCTATCTGGCTGTTATTGCTGCAGCTTGTCATCTGGAAAAGAGAGTGTCTGAAATCTGCTTCTCCTATCAGTGTTTTGTATTTTTTTATTTTCAGCAGGATTGATCTCATTTTAAGTTCTGAAAAACTGTATCCGTCAGAATAATCCCTGTTGATGTATGCAGGTGTCAATCCTTTCGGGTAGCTTTTATATTTGTCTGAAAAATTGTCAAATAAATCTTTTGAACATTTGAATAGCGGTCTGTTGAATGAATTGTTTTTTATCCTGTCTACATAGCTTGTCGCAGAGCCGCCGTTCAGTATGCCCAGTGCTGTCAGAGGCAGCAGATGGAGCCCTATTTCCTCAAGTTCCTTCCTGCCCAGTATAATTTTTCCGTTTCCGGAATTTTTTTTTACCGGGATTTTTACTGTATCAGTCAGATTCCTGAGATTCGCGGCAGCATGGTCAATATCACCTTCCCATTTTATGCTCCCGGAAATATCAACAATGGTTTTTCCGTTAAAAGCCGGAATGCCTTTAACCTTCAGCGGTACATTATTTTTAAAATCAGGTGAATTTACAAGTTTAAGAATGTTCTCTGTTAATTCAGGATCTATCTGGTTTTTAACCATCTCATTGATAAACCGGCTGTCCATAAACTTATGATAAAGACGCTTTTAATAAATGTCAATCATGATGTCAATTTTGATCAGATTCATCAGAGGTAAACAGAAAATGGAGTTCATCAGTTGATATCTGGTTGTCCGGCTGGAAGAGAAACTGTTTTCTATTCAGTTTTTTTTGTATTTCATCAGAGCTTATTTTATACAATTCAGAAATCAGTTTAAAATCATCAATAAAGGGATCAAACATGCCGGAGTGCCTGTATTTAAACCTGATAATATTATCGAGAAGCATTATTGTATTGTCTTTTACATTTTTTATTTTTTTAAGTACCGGCACAAACTCATTTTCCGTAATGGTAATTCTGTTCAGATTTTTTTCTATTCTTATAAGGGTATTGTTTATAAATAAAATATCCTCGGTGATTTTGTTTTTATACAGATCTGTGTTTATATCCATATCAAGCGAATCATTGATAAAGGCTATCATTTTAATGAGATAATTCAGATCATTAATCAGTGTTTTCAATTCCTCGGAAATTAACATTACCATATAGTCCCTTGATAATTTTTCGGTAAAAACCGCATGGTACTTGATAATATATAATTTTCAGTTAATTATTGGATATGCCGGGTATCAAAAATACAGTTAAAACATCAATATTTTCAGTGATTTTAGTATTTTCATCTGCGCTGCAGCTGTTTCCGGATGCAGTAAAAATCCTGGATTTTAATCAGAATTATTATTCCATAAATAAAAACAGGGGTTTCGAATTATCTTCTGACAGGGGGAAAACCTGGAATGAAAGAAGTGATGGGCTGCCTGATAAAATTATTTACCCTTTTGACAGAACTGAAAAAAGAACTCTTACTTCCATTTCAATAAATCAGGATAATGTCAGCATAATTACCGCTACTTCAGTTGATTCTCTTTATATAACTGATAACAACGGAGAAAAGTGGAGAAAAGTATCACTTTCCGGTCCGGTAAAACCT
>DNFX01000225.1 GCA_003486795.1 Actinomycetota bacterium | reverse complement strand
GCTTATTGAAGAAACTTATCTTCATAATTCAAATGTTGCCCTTGCCAGGGTAGATGGTTACATAATACAAATAATTAATGGGAAAAAATATATAGGCAAGCGTGTTACTGCTGAGATAATAAGTGTTTCAAAAACAAGTGCAGTCGCAAAAATAATATAAATTAGCTGCAAGTAATGTTTGACATTAAAATTATTGCTGTGTTAATATCTTTTTTTGTGGTTTTATATTGATATTTTAATCAGATTATGTAAAATATCGTTGCCGGTTTTTAATTATAAGTATTATTTCTTTTTAATAAGAGGAGGCCCGAAATTTACGCGATAATAACAAGTGGGGGTAAACAATATAAAGTTACTGAAAATTCCAATATAGTTATGGAAAGAATAGAAGGAAATGAAGGTGACAAAATCAAAATAACTGATGTGAATCTGTTTAGGGACGGAGATAAAATAGAGATAGGGAACCCGTCACTGTCAGATGTAATTGTCGAAGGGACAATTAAAAAACAGTTCAGAGGCGACAAAGTAATTGCCTATAAATATAAGTCAAAAAAAAGATATCACAGGAAAGTCGGACACAGGCAGAATCTTACTTTACTGAGCCTTGATAAAATAAGCGTCAAGAAATAGGGAGCAAACATGTCAAGTAAAAAAGGTGTTGGAAGTTCAAGAAACGGAAGAGATAGTAATCCAAAATATCTTGGAATTAAATTATTCGCAGGCCAGACTGCCAAAGCAGGTAATATTATACTAAGGCAGAGAGGTTCCAAATACAGACCGGGAAATAATGTCGGAATGGGAAGGGATTTTACTCTTTTTGCCAAATCTGACGGGATTATTGAATTTGTAAAAAATTCCAAAAAGGGAAAAGTAGTTAATATAATAAGTTAACAAATTTTTAAAAAGTCTGTAATTTTAAATATAAAAGTGTATTACAGCTTTAAAAATCAATATAATTTTTAAAATAAATCGGGCATGTTTTACTGCTCGATTTTTTTATAATCAGTCAGGTTACTGCATTATGTTTTTAGATGAAGC
This sequence comes from Actinomycetota bacterium, assembly GCA_003486795.1. Next base: position 3,328 of record DNFX01000225.1, on the reverse strand, counting down.
AAAAATAAATATAAAATCAGGAGATGGTGGCTCCGGAAGTGCATCTTTTTTTGTTCTTAAGGATCGCAAAAAAAAGATTGCATGCGGAGGGAATGGTGGCCGGGGAGGAGATATAATATTCAGAGCTTCTCCGAGTGTAAGCACATTGTATAATTTTAAGAACAAAGTACATTATAAAGCAAAAAACGGAGAAAACGGTGCTTCAAATAAAAAGGCAGGTAAAAACGGAGAGGATCTGATCATACAGGTTCCTATCGGAACAATAATAAAAAACTCTGATAAAGAAATACTTGCAGATCTTGAAGACGATGGTTCGGAGTTTATTGCAGCAAAAGGCGGCATTGGCGGCAGAGGGAATGCAAGTTTTGTATCCCAGAGGCTTAAATTTCCTTCCTTTGCAGAAAAAGGCGAAAAAACCGAAGAACAGTGGATTGAGCTTGAATTGAGGCTGCTTGCCGATGTTGCTCTTGTAGGTTATCCGAATGCAGGAAAATCGACTCTAATAAGCAGAATATCAAATGCCAGACCGAAAATTGCAGATTATCCGTTTACGACTCTTGTTCCGAATCTCGGAGTCGTTTCTTCAGATGATACAAATTATGTAGTTGCAGATATCCCTGGAATTATTAAAGGTGCTCACGCCGGTGTAGGACTGGGAGACAAGTTTCTGAGGCATATAATGAGAGCCATACTCAATGTGTTTGTGCTTGACGTTGAATACATCACCCTTAATCATATAGATATTTCAGAGAATTTTCTGGAGTTAAGACGGGAACTCGAGTTATATGATGGAGAACTGTATATGAAAAATTATATTATTGCAGTAAACAAAATAGATATTATTACTGACAGAACAATACTTGCAGAACTCGAAGAAAAGCTGAGAAAACATACTGATAAAGATATAATTTTTATTTCAGCTTTCACGGGAGAAAATATTGATATCTTTTTAAAAGCTCTTACAAGAGCAGTAACAGAGGAAAAAAATAAGATTTATAACAGTCATCCTTCTGAAGAGAATGCCGGGACAGAAACCAGAGCAGTATATACTTTAAAAGAAGATGAATATTCAACAGATAATCTTGAAGTAAAAAATGTTAATGGCGAATATGTTGTAAAAAATAAAAAACTTGAAAGAATGATATCGATGACTAATCTTGAAAGTGAAGAAGCTCTTGTCTACCTGAGGAATAAATTAAAAAAAATGGGCATTGGTGATAAACTAAAAAAAATAGGTATTCCGGAAGGTTCAACAATAATAATCGGTGATCTGGTCTTTGAACTTATCGAGTAAGCCGGTAAATAAATTGGAAGAAACAAGGAAAAAATATTTAAAAAAAATTAAGAAGGTTGTTGTAAAAATAGGTTCAAGCAGCCTTACTTCTCCCATGGGCGGGCTTGATATGGATAATCTAATGAAATTTACTTCTGAGATTTCTGATATCTGGGATCAGGGTCTCAAGACTATTATTGTAACGAGCGGTGCCATTGCAGCGGGGATAAAGTATCTCGGTCTTAATGAAAAACCCGGAAAATTCCCTGAATTGCAGGCAGTTGCAGCTGTGGGACAGCATGATCTTATGAGGGTATACAGCAGCTTTTTCTATAAAATGAATAAAAAAGTGGGACAGATTCTTTTATCACGGGAAGATACCACAAAAAGGGAACAATATCTTAACATAAAAAATACCATAATCAGTCTTCTCGGAATGAATGTCATACCAATAATAAATGAAAATGACAGCGTGGCTCTTGATGAAATAAAATTCGGGGACAATGATACTCTTGCTGCTTTGGTTGCCGGACTGACAGAAGCTGATCTTCTGATAATTTTATCTGATATTGATGGCCTTTATTCAAAAAATCCACAGGTTTTCAAAAATGCAGAGCTGATTTCAATTGTCAGATCGGTTGATGAAGATATAGAAAAAATAGCCGGCGGAATAGGCTCCAGTTATGGTTCGGGAGGAATGATAACAAAAATAAGAGCTGCAAAAATATGTTCTTTTTCAGGAATACCGATGGTAATTGCTAACAGCCGGAAGGAAAATATATTAAAGAACATATTGTCAGGAGCAGATACCGGAACTTTTTTTGTTCCGGAAGAGTCAAAAAAAATTGCAAGTATTAAGAGATGGATTGCCTTCGGCATGATAACAAAAGGCTCTATAAGGATTGATAAGGGAGCTGAAGAAGCGATAGTCAGAAAAGGGAAAAGCCTTCTTCCTGTAGGAGTTACGGAAGTAAATGGCAAATTTGTAAAGGGAGATAATATTGCAATAATTTCCAGTGATGACAGGACTATTGCCAAAGGCATCACAAATTTTACAAGTGATGAAATAATGATGATTAAAGGCAAGAGAGAAGATAAAATAATGGAAGAATTCGGCTGCAGTCTTTGCTGTGAAATAATACACAGGGATAGTATGTTTGTTTTATGAATTTATTAGCTTTTTCAGACTCGGGGGATCAAATGAGCATAGTTTATGATATTGCAAAAAAAGCAAAAGAAGCATCTTATTTCCTGTCTGGCATAAAAACCGGTATGAAAAATCAGGTCCTTAAGAAAATATCAGCCGCATTAATTGAAAAATCCCATGAAATAATTGATGCAAATAAAAAAGATTGCGAAATAGCAAGAGGCAGTATAAGCGATAGCCTGCTTGACAGACTGACTTTAAATACTGAAAGAATAAAATCAATTTCTAACAGCATAACAGAAGTTATTACACTAAATGATCCGGTGGGAGAAGTAATTTTCGGATACGATCTTCCAAATGGTCTGACTCTCAAGAATATAAGAGTACCTTTTGGTGTTATAGGCATAATATTCGAAGCAAGACCCAATGTCACTGTGGATTCAGCAGTCCTCTGTCTCAAGGCAGGCAGTGCAGTGATACTAAGAGGCAGTTCCAATGCCCTGAATACAAATTTAAAAATAGTCGGGATTATGAGGGGCTGTCTAAAAGAGATGGATTTTCCTGAGGATCTTGTCCAGCTAATCCCCACAGCTTCGAGGGAAGATGTGCAGGAACTGTTCTCTCTCAGGCAGTATATAGATGTGCTTATTCCCAGAGGAGGGAAAGGCCTGATAGAAAGCGTTGTGCAGAATTCAAAGATACCTGTAATTGAAACAGGAATAGGAAACTGTCATATATATATTGATTCCAGATTCAGCCTGAAAGAAAAACAGGTAATAGATATTGTTGTCAATGCGAAGACACAGAGGCCAAGCGTATGTAATGCAGCAGAAAAATTACTTATACACAGATCAGTATTTGAAACTACAGGCAGGGCTGTTATAGATGCATTAAAACAAAAAAAAGTG
>DNFX01000198.1:1292-3861 GCA_003486795.1 Actinomycetota bacterium | reverse complement strand
TGCTCACCTGGAGTGAGGCTGATTTTATATTCATTGGAATAAAAATAAATAAAAAATGCAGAAATAAGGAAGATGGTAGTTCCTGCAGAGATTAATGATAAAATGAATATTTTACTGAACATTAACTTTGTCAGGTTTTTTAACCGAGAATCTTTCATATCTTTTTTGTCTGCAGAAGTTTATTCATTAAGTTTTTTCTTATATTCCTTTATTTTATTCAATCTTTCCTTCAGGGTTTTTTCATGTCCTCTTTCTGTAGGGAAATAAAACTGTCTTTTTGCAATTTCATCCGGCAGATATGACTGGCTGACTATCGCATCTTTATAATCATGCGGATATACATATCCTTTTCCATAACCGGATTCTTTCATGAGTTTTGTGGGGGCATTTCTTATATGAAGAGGAACAGGGAGAGAAAGATATCTTTTGATATCTTTCATAATATTATTATAAGTCATATAGATGGAATTGCTCTTGGGAGCAAGTGCGCAGTAAACTGCTGCTTCAACTATTGCAAGATTACCCTCAGGCGGACCTAAAAATTGAAAAGTTTCTTTTGCTGCAAGGGAAACTGTCAGGGCATAAGTGTCTGCAAGTCCTATATCTTCAGTTGCAAATCTTATTATTCTCCGGATTATATACAGCTGATCTTCTCCTGACTCAATCATCCTTATGGTCCAGTATGCAGCTGCATCAGGGTCGCTTCCTCTCATGCTTTTATGCAGAGCAGAGATCAGATTGTAATGCTCCTCACCATTTTTATCGTAAAAAAGCATTTTTTTCTGAATAATACGTTCAATATCGGGAATTGTTATCTGAATATTTTTATTATCAATATCTGATGACATCTGCACTGCAAGTTCAAGGATGTTATATGCTATTCTTGCATCACCGTCAGAGAACTGTGATATGAAGCTGATTGTATTGTCATCTATTTTGATATCAAGCTTTCCAAAACCTCTTGTTTTATCTTTAACAGTATTTTTTAACAGAAAGCTTATATTTTCATCTGTAAGCCTGTTAAAAATAAAAACTTTGCATCTTGAAAGAAGTGCGGAATTAACTTCAAATGAGGGGTTCTCAGTGGTAGCACCTAATAATATTATGGTCCCTTTTTCCACAAAAGGAAGAAAGGCATCCTGCTGTGCTTTGTTGAATCTGTGTATTTCGTCTATAAATAAGATTGTTTTAAGTCCGGTAATCTCTATTTCACGGGCAGCAGTATCCATTATCTCTTTTATCTGTTTTATTCCTGATGTGACAGCAGAAAAGGAAAGAAATTTGTTTTTGGTTTTTTCCTTTATTATACCTGCTGCAGTAGTTTTACCGCTGCCGGGAGGTCCCCAGAATATCATTGAACTTAAATTATCATTTTCAATAATTTTTCTGAGCACTTTATCTTTTCCGAAAAGATGCTCCTGTCCGACAAAATCATCAAGACTGACGGGTCTCATTCTGTCGGCAAGTGGGGAAAACTTATTACTTCTTGCTGTTTCTGTATTAATATTGTCAAACAGAGTCATTGTCTTTTATTATCTTAACATATAATTTTCTATTTCTCGGACCATCGAATTCACAGAAATAAACTCCCTGCCATGTTCCCAGAACAAGACTTCTTCCGGAAATAATTAGTGTAAGACTTGGTCCGAAAATACTTGATTTAAGGTGTGAATCAGAATTTCCTTCACTATGAGTGTAGTTATCGTTTTTTGGTATAAGACTGTTAAGCTTATATTTGATATCATTTTTTACAGAGGGATCCGCATTTTCATTTAAGGTAAGCGCCGCCGTGGTATGAGGGACAAATAAAGAGACAATGCCGCTGTCTGTACCTGAATTAATTATTATTTTCTCAATTTCTGAAGTGATATCTATAAACTCTACTCTCTGGAATGTCTTTATATTTATTACGTCCATCTTTTTCCTTTTTTTATTTATCCTGGTTATTATTATATTTATAATCGGAAAATAAAAAAATAATTATATATAATGTAAAATCAGATTACCTTTTAAAATTGGGTTTGTAAAAAATAAATGAAATTTATATGATATCAGTCACTGAAAGTTTGCTTTTTTTAACATTTTTATGACTGATTATTTTCAATTTAACAATTAATGAAAGGATCAAAATGAAAAAATTGCCAAATGCTGAAATAGGTGTGTTCGGAGGCTCTGGTTTTTATTCTTTTCTTGATATAAAGGAAGAATTTTTTGTAGAGACACCATACGGTTCTCCTTCAGATAAAATAATAATAGGTGAATATGAAGGAATAGATATAGCTTTTCTTCCCAGGCACGGGAGAAACCATTCATTTCCTCCTCATATGATTAATTACAGAGCCAATGTTTATGCAATGAAGGAGATAGGTGTAAAAAGATTATTCGGCCCCTGTTCAGCGGGAAGTCTTCAGCCACATATAAAACCCGGCGATTTTGTGATCTGTGATCAGTTTATTGACAGGACTAATTCCAGAAAAGATACTTTTTATGATGGTCCTGTTACCAGACATGTTTCATCTGCACATCCTTACTGTCCGGATTTAAGAGAGATAGTGATAAAAAGTGCTTC
>DNFX01000198.1:0-1286 GCA_003486795.1 Actinomycetota bacterium | reverse complement strand
ATCAATATGACCCAGTATCCTGAATGCTATCTTGCAAGGGAAATGGAAATCTGCTATGTGAATATTTCTCTGATAACCGATTATGATGCAGGGCTTGAGGGCAATCCGGAAATAAAACCGGTTACTTATGAGGAAGTTATAAAAGTTTTTAATGACAATAATGATAAATTACGAAAATTACTTTTTAAAGCTATCCCCAGGATAGGTAAAAGCAGGGATTGCATTTGTTCATCAGCTTTAAAAACAGCTACGATAGGTTAAAATAATCTGATTATTTAATTAATAGATTTTTGTGTAATGCTTAAAATACTCATTGCTTGTGACAAGTATAAAGGCAGCCTGAGTGCCAGTCTGGTCTGCAGGACAATAGCTGAAGCTATAAAAGATGTAGATCAGTCAATTTATACTGAAATAAACCCGATGGCAGATGGTGGAGAGGGCACTCTTGAAACACTTGTCGAAAGTCTTGGCGGCAGATACATAAAAGCTGTTGTAAAAGATCCTTTAGGCAAAGACATTGAAACAAAATTCGGGATGCTTAAAAACAATATTGCTGTAATAGAAATGGCTTCTGCCTCCGGACTCTGGATGGTGCCTTTTGATAAGAGGAATCCGATGGAAACAACAACTTACGGAACCGGACAATTAATAAAAAAAGCAATTGACAATAATGCAAAGAAAATAATTCTCGGTATAGGTGGCAGTGCAACAAATGATGGCGGGATGGGTATGGCTCAGGCATTGGGAGTCAGATTTTATGATGAAAACAGCAATCTGCTTGGATTTGGAGGCAAACAGCTTGTAAAAATAAAGAAAATAGATATGTCAGGATTATATCAGAAGGCAACGAATGTTTTATTTGAATGTGCATGTGATGTAGAGAATCCTCTTACAGGTAAAAATGGTGCAGCTTATGTATATGCAGCTCAAAAAGGCGCAGATTCAAAGATGATAAGAGAACTAAACAGAGGGCTTATTAATTTTTCCAAAGTTATAAAAAATGATCTTGGAAAGAATATCAGGGATTTGAAAGGTGCAGGGGCTTCAGGAGGACTTGGTGGCGGTATGGTTGCTTTCCTTAATGCAAAACTGAGGATAGGTGTAAATATAGTTATGGATGTTACCGGTATTGAAGAAAAGATAAAAAAAGCTAATCTTGTTATTACAGGAGAAGGCGCATTCGACAGGCAGACTTTTTTTGGAAAAAGTGCTTTCGGTGTAGCGACTCTTGCTAAAAAGCATAATATACCCATAATAACCATAAATGGCGCTGTTCTATCGGATAG
>DNFX01000038.1:3066-4460 GCA_003486795.1 Actinomycetota bacterium | reverse complement strand
GGGCGATTAAAAAGATATGAGTGAACTAAATAACACAATAAGAGTTCTCATCGTTGATGATAGTAATGATTTGAGATTTATCATGAGAGAATATCTCCGCGTTGAAGGTGACATTATCGATGACGCCTGCGATGGAACAGAAGCTTTGATAAAGCATGCGGAAAACACTTATGACATCATTATTACTGATTTAAAAATGCCTGGAATCACAGGCATTGACCTTATAAAAGCCATCAGAAAAAGCAATGATATAACCGAATTTATAATCATAACGGGATATGCTTCATTGGATACCGCAATAGATGCAATTAAAAACGGCGCTTTTGACTATATCGTAAAACCCTTTAGAATGGAGGAATTAAAGATTGTTGTTAAGAATGCTAAAGACAAAATATTACTCCTTAAATTAAACAGGGAATTGTACGGGAAGCTGGAAAAGATTTATCATGAGATACAAAGATACAAAACAAATAGCAATGTCGGAATTAGTTTTGAAAATATTAAAAAAGGTGAACCTGGCAGTGATACTGAAAGAATAATTGCCGAAATAATAAATTTAGAAAAACTTATAAAAGTCCGTTTAATGATCGGATGAACGAAAAATAATAATTAAAGGGTTTTTATGATAGAAAATTCTAAAATATTAATAGTTGATGATGATATAGAGGTAACAAACATTTTATCTATCTTTTTAAAATCAAATGGCTGTGATGTTTTTATTGCTAATTCCGGCAGGGAAGCCCTGGAATTTCTAAATAACAGCAATGAAATTCAAATTGTAATGCTTGATGTACAATTACCTGATATAAATGGAATTACTTTCATAGACACTATAAAAATATACAACCCGACTGTCGCTGTTGTGGTTATGACAGGACATTATAGTCTAAATTATGTAGTTGGGGCAATGAAAAAAGGGGCATCAGATTTTCTTGTAAAGCCGTTTGAGTTCGATAAAATGTTGTTTGTTCTAATTAGAGCCTTAAAAGAAAGATCATTGCTTATAGAAAAGCAAAAAATTGATCAAAGTTTAGAAGACAAAAAGAAAATACTTTTATTGAANNAGAATTGCAAAAAAAAATCGATGAGCTGACAACAATGTATCACATATCAAACCAGTTCAATTCTTTAACTATTTTTAATGATGTATATGAAAAGATACTAAATATTGTTTGCGGTGCATTAGATGTCGCATCATGCGGGTATTACATCTACGATGAAAAGAACAGGGATTTGATTTTATATAAAGAAAAAAACAGTGAAAACAGACAAATCCTGAAGAAAAGAATCAAAGCATCAAATGAATTTTCTGAATGCCTTCGTTCTAATAAATATTATGTATATAAAAACAATAAGTTGTATTTTGCTATCACAATTAAAGGGGAGTGCATTGG
>DNFX01000038.1:0-3044 GCA_003486795.1 Actinomycetota bacterium | reverse complement strand
TCATTTCTGATAAAGCATCTGCACAGATTGAAAACAAGATGCTATATGAAAGCCTTTTCAACAATGTTTTTCAAACTCTTACTTCTCTTATAACCACCATTAATAAAAGAGATTCATACACTGAAAGTCATTGTAAAAGAGTTGCTGAATACAGTCTGCTTTTGGCTGACAAAATGAATCTTAATGATTACCGGAAAAATACAATAAAATTTGTAGCACCGGTTCACGACCTCGGAAAAATTGGTGTGCCTGATTCTATATTACTCAAACCTGATGGTCTTTTAGATGAGGAATATCTTATGATGAAAAATCATTCTATTTTTGGAGAAGAAATTGTGAACAGATTTGATATTCTTTCAAAAGAGGCAAAAATAATAAGAAATCATCATGAGAGGTATGATGGAAAAGGATATCCTGATAGACTATCCAAGGATGAAATACCGATATGCTCACGTGTTATTGCTATATGTGATACCTTTGATGCTATGACTACAAACAGACCATACCGCAAGGCAGTGGATAAAATGAATGCCTTAAATGAAATTAAAAAAGGCAAGGGGAATCAGTTTGATCCTGATATGACTGAATGTTTTATTGAGATGGTGAATGATGGAATATGTGGATGATTCTGAAAGCCGGCAGTATTTCAGAATTGAAGTTAAGCTCCCGGTCGAATTTAGAAGGATAAGTATGGAAGAGTATCTAAAACTCGAAAATGAAATATTATGCAATTCTACAGGAATTGCTGACAGATTAAATGAAATTCATTTTTTGAAGGAAACTGCATTTAAGGATGACAAAGAGAAGGGGCAGTTACTTACATATATAAAATTAATAGACAAGAAGTTGGATTTAATTCTTGAACTTTTGAATAACACCAAAAATGAAAGCCTCTATTCAAACAGATATATTGATGCAAATATAAGCGGTTCCGGTATAAGTTTTACAACAGATGTTGAATTGAAAGAGAATGAATATGTGGAATTGAAGATTATACTGCCTATTTACCCTTACGCGAAAATTAATACACTGTGTACTGTTGTAAGAAGCAGTCATTGCAATATAAATGGTGTTTCAAACTGGGAAACAGCTTTGGTTTTTAAAGCTATAAATGAAGATGACAGAGAAACATTAATTAATTTCATCTTTGAGAAAGAGAGAGAAATCATACGTATGAAAAAAGAGAAAACGGGTTGATGCTAAATGGATATTACAACAATTTTAGGTCTTGCCATTGGCATAGGCGCAGTTCTTATTTCCTTTATTCTTGAAGGAGGTCATCTTTCGTCTTTGATACAAGGTCCGGCAATGATTCTGGTTGTCTTTGGTACTTTCGGAGCTGTTATCATTACCACATCATCAGTCCAGTTAATCGGTTTGCCCAAGTTATTCAAGGTAATCTTTCTCGAAAAAAAATTAAATTCCCAGCAGTTGATTGACATAATCTGTGACCTTGCCCAGAAGTCAAGGAAAAATGGTCTTTTGAGTCTTGAAAAAGAATTGGCCAATATTAAGGATTCTTTTTTGAAAAAAGCAGTGCAACTGGCAATCGATGGTTTTGAGACCAGTAAAATACAGGAAATACTTGAAATAGAAATGGCATATATCGAAGAAAGGCATAAGATCGGTGCAACTTTTTTTCAAAAACTAGGTGGTTTTTCACCGACTTTAGGTATTATAGGAACCGTACTTGGATTAATCCATGCTCTTGGAAACATGGAAGACAGTTCAAATATGGCTGCATCAATAGCAAGTGCCTTTATCGCCACGTTGTGGGGTGTTGCCCTCGCGAATCTTATTTACCTGCCAATTGCAGATAAATTAAGGGTAAAACATCAGGAGGAAGCATTGCATCTTGAAATAATAAGCGAAGGCGTTGTTTCACTCGCAATGGGAGAGAATCCAAGGGTCATAAAAAGAAAGCTATTGTCATTCTTGTTGCCTAACAAACGTAGTGGAGATGAATTGTGAAAAGAAAAAAACATGCAGAAGAAAATGAAAGCTCTGAAAGATGGCTCCTTACATATTCAGACCTGATAACACTACTACTTGCTTTTTTTATTATGATGTATACTTTTTCAAAACAGGATGCCAATAAATATAAGGAAGTTTCAGCTCACCTTAAAGCTATTTTTACTGGTGGAACAGGAATTGTGTATCAAGGGAGTAACACTGATATAGACGTGATTTCAGATAAAATTGTGAGTGAAGATGAGATTAAAAAACAGATTGAGCATGAGATCCAGGAAGTAGCTAATATAAGCGGACTGGAGGGTAATTTTTCCGTTTTTTCTGATGAACGCGGCATAACCATAAGAATTGTAGATAAGGCATTTTTTGATCAAGGCAAAGCTGATTTAAAGAAAAACGCAGAAATGATGCTTGAAAAAATAATTCCTGTAATAAATTCAATTAAAAACCATGTAAGGATAGAAGGTCATACGGATGATACTCCCATTAAAACCAATGAGTTCAAATCAAATTGGGAGCTTTCCGTTAAAAGGGCTACAGAGGTTGTAAGCTACCTTATAGAAAAAGGAGATATTCCTCCTCGAAGAATATCAGCAGCCGGGTATGCCGAGTACAGACCTATTGTAAAAAATGATACCGATGCTAACAAATCGATGAATAGAAGAATAGAAATTATTGTAACTAAAGGACAAAATGAGCAGAATTTTTAAATTGTAATTAATTATAAAACAATGAATTATGTACTATTTTTTTTAAAATACTCCGGGTACAGCCTTTCTCCGCACTCAGGGCATATACTGTGGGTAAAATCTGCAGCTGAGTGATCCTTTATATAAATTTCTATCTGTTCCCAATATCCTTTGTCATTTCTTATTTTTTTGCAGGAAGAACAGATTGGCAGTAATCCGCTTAATAATTTTACCTTATCGAGGGTTTTTTTAAGTTCAAAAACAGTTTTTTCAAGTTCCTCTTGAACCCTTTTATTTTCTGTGATATCCATTCCGAATGATATTGTACCGACAAATTTCCCATTTCTTGTAAGTGTTTTGTTTTTCCATGATATGATTCGTTCT
>DNFX01000088.1 GCA_003486795.1 Actinomycetota bacterium | reverse complement strand
AAAAAATTAAAGCTTGTTAATAATGGCAATGCCATTATATAATTTCACTGTTACAATATGTTGTAATTTCTTTTTATTTATGCTGAATCAGCTGTTTTTAAAAAGCTGATCAAAAATAGAAGGAAACGGATTTTTGGAGGAAAGATGGAAAACACAAAACTGTATGTAGGTAATCTTAATTATTCTGTAGATATGGCAGAATTAAAGGACCTATTTGCCCCTTACGGCGAAGTTAAATATGTAAAAGTAATTGAAGGAAAAGGATTCGGATTTGTCGATATGGCAAATGCTGCAGATGCTGTTAAAGCAAGAAATGAGCTTAATGGAACAGATTTTAAAGGTAGAAAGCTGAAAATAGATGAAGCAAGACCTCAGCAGCAGGGAGACAGACCTCCCAGACCGCAGCGGGACTATAATTAATAATCTCTGCAGATAAGACTTCCAGCCTGAATTATCACTGATTCAGGCTTTTTTATTTCTGCTGTAAATTATTTATTCAAAACAACTGACATTCTTTATTTTATGCTGTAAAATGCAAAATCATGGATAAAATGTTTCTTAAAACTTTTATCCTGGTTATATTAATACTATAAACTGTTTTATGGAGGATTATGGAACACAAATATGTAGTGACAGACCTCTCCCTGCTTGCACCATGGTACACCAAGCATGCGGCAGAACCGCTTATGAAATTTGTACCCTGGTGGCTGCCGGCAAACATTATAACACTGATTTCAAACTTCAGTGTTCTGCTGGCTCTGATTGTCACAATACTGGTAACATCAGGCATGTTCAAATTCTGGCTTCTTGTACCTGCGCTTATTGTAATTTACGCGACAGGAGACATTTTAGACGGAATGCAGGCGCGGAGAACTAAGACTTGTTCTAAACTTGGGGAATATCTGGACCATTTTCTGGATATTTTTGTCAACGGAATGCTGTTATCTATGCTTATCCTGATTTATGGAATTACGGATCAGGCACTGACAGCACTATATTTCGGGATAAGCTATATTACACTTACCTGTCTTTATTTCGAACAGCACAAGAACAGGGTTATGTTTTTTGAAAAGATAGGAGCGTTTGAAGGAATTATTATATTACTGGTTCTATTTATCCTTGGATTTATTGAAAGTACAAAACAATTTCTTCTGCGGGATATAATAGGTCAAATCTCAATTTTTGATTTATTGTTGATTGGAATAACTTTTGGTGCATTTTATACATTAAAGCGCAGCCTTGAAAGAGCAGGAAGCTCAGCTAATAAAGGATTTGTAATCTTTTTTCTGCTGACTGCAGCAACAGCTTTTCTATCAACTTTTTTACTGCCGTTTCCGGCTATTATGTTTGTTATGACAGCTTACTGCGGCAGCCATGCGGGTAAACTGCATACTGCCTATCTTCTGAAACAGAAAGAACCGCCGGCAGACCTGATTTTTCCTGTATTTCTTGCGGCCGCGGTATTGTTCAGGATGCCGCTGTCTATTGCCTTACCATCCGCAATTATATATCAGGTATTGAATATTATAATTTCATTTATGGCTGGATTTTATCCGCTTAGAAAACACTGGCTCTGGCTGAATCCGGGACCTGATTTTGTAGACGTCTATACTACATAAAAATTGATTTTTATACCCGGCATATTAGTTCTTAATCTGCCGGGTTTTTTCAAATCGCATTTGTTTATGTTCTTTTTTTACAATGCTTTTTTCATCAATTATCTGAATATTTACATCAGGAATGATATATTTATCAACTATAATAACAGGATTATCATTTTCACCGGCATAAACGCTGTTTTCGAGCTCTGCTTTTTTCTTTTCAAGTATACTTTTTTTCCTGTAAAGCTCTTTCACCCTGACCAGGCTTTCTTTTACAGCTTTTTTTTCTTCGTGATTCATTTTTGCGATTATCTGCCTGAAATTTTCTGAATTTAATTTACTGCCGACATCTTTAAGTGTATGTGTTATTGCGAGTTCAATCGCTCCGGCTGCTTCTGAAATACTTGCAAGGCTTGATTCAGCGAAAGGATTATAGCCGCAGCACAATAATGTGCTTCTGTTAATGTTACCGGCAGAATGTATCTTTATCATTGACATTGAATAATATTTTCCTCCGTATAACGCTGTTCTGCCTTGCCTGCGGATATTCCTTCCTGAAACAGTAAGTGATTCTTTACTGAAAATAATGCCGCCGATTAATGTTTTTGTAATAAGAGTTTTACCGTGACAGTAAATTACAGCATCCTGAATATGTCCAGCAGATATATCGCCTTCAACATTAATTTTTGTTCTGCTGCCTATTATACCGCCTGATACTTCCAGATTGCCTTTGCAGTTTATGACTGATCCGTCTTCAGCGCTGCCTTCGATAAAAATATCCTTATCTGATTTAACAGTAAAACCTGTTGTAACATCTCCATTCACTATAACAGATTTTGCAAAATAAACATTTCCGGTCTGATAATCAACATTGCTGTCAATTATCATTACCTCGTCGACTGAAGCTTCTGTATTACTGTATTTAAAAATGCCGTCTGTTTTTGCCTTATATGTAATTTCATCTTCAGATTCTTCAGCAATAATATTCTTATTAATCTTTATAAGATGATCATGAAAAACTG
>DNFX01000276.1 GCA_003486795.1 Actinomycetota bacterium | reverse complement strand
AATAAAAAAATGAAAAATATAGAAATCAGAAATGAAAAAATATTAAAAAAAGTTCTTTCCCTTATGGACAAAGGGTATGAACTGGATTATTGTCTGAAAAAATATCCGGAACATGCCACGCAGATTAAAGAATATTACAATATCATTGATAATTTTGAAAATCTTAAGGGAATAAAAGCAGGTTACTCTGCCAGAAGTGAATTATTTTCAAAAATAGTAAGGGGAAAGATGATTTCTGAGACTTTTTCTGAAAATAATAAAGCAGAAGATGCAATACCTGAAAAGAAAAAGGGATTCTCTGAAAAAGAAGTAGCTTTGCCAGTGAAAATCAGAAACAGGTATCTTAAACCTGTTCTTGCCTTCTGCCTTTCTTTTGTTTTTATTATGTTTGCTTTCACTGGTTCTGTTTTTGCCTCAGAAAAAACACTTCCCGGAGATGCACTTTATCCGGTAAAGATTACAGCAGAAAAAATGCAAACTTTCTTATATCCTGAATCTAAAAGGGGTAAACTTTATTTTAATTTTTTAAATAAAAGAATCAGTGAAGCTGACAGGCTGATTGAAAACGAGATAAATCCTGATGATGAGGATTTTATTTTTATACTTACCGAAATAGAGAAACAATATAACAATTGTAAAAGATACGGATATTTTGATAATGGCGATTCACAGGTAATGGAACAAATAAAACAAATCAGAAGACATGGTTTGATGGATAATGGCGATACACAGATTAATTCCGAAACAGAAGAAAACAGTTTGGACAATGAATCAGAAACAACTTATGATACGGAGGATTGCATGCAGGATCCTGAAAATTACAGAAATGGTGAAAAACAAAATAAAGAAACTAATAAAAAAAGTATGGGAAATAATGGAAAGAACTGATTTTGAAGAACTGATTTTAAAAATAATAAAAGATGTCCCAAAAAAATTCAGGGAACAGATGAATAATATTGAAATATTGGTTGATTACGATTCTACTACTACAGCTTACACCAAAGGTAAAAATAATATTACCCTCGGACTGTTTCAGGGAACCCCTAACACTGCAAAACCAGGGCACAGTATTATTTTCCCTGACAAGATAACAATTTATAAAAAATCCCTTGACGAAATAAGTAAAAACGACAAAGAATTGGAAAAAAACCTCAGAATAGTTATTTATCACGAAATCGGGCATTATTTTGGCCTAAGCGAAGAAAAATTAAAAGAACTCGGCTGCCATCTTTAAAAAGATAATTAAAATAATTAAAAAATATCCTGCCTTTATAATCATTAAAGCTTCAGCTAATCCGGTAATAAAAAATATAATATTGACATCTGGTATATAATGTAAAATATAAATAACTAAAATATTTTTCACTTAAAGTGAAAATAAAATTTCTTAAAATAAGAAAATTATTTTAGTTTTTTATTGACCTTTCTGGTATAATATTATTGTATTAACAGAAAAGTATTTGCTTTTATGAACTGTTAAGGATTTATGATTTAAATCCTCAGACTGTTTTATAAGTTCATGATTGCATTTAAAAAATTTTAATTTTAAATATAGGAGTTGATCATATGGCTGAAGATAAAAATATAATAAATGAAAATAACAAGGAAAAGGTAAAAATTCCAAATGAACTTCCTATCCTTGCATTAAAAAATAGTGTTGTATTCCCCTATCTGGCAACTCCTCTGGCAGTAGGAAGAGATATGTCTATTGAAGCAGTAAAAGCAGCTTCAAAAGAACATCAGATAATAGTTGTAGTCGCACAGAGAGAGAGAGACAAGGAAGCAATAAGCAAAGATGACCTTTATGAAACAGGTACTGCCTGTGTTATAAAGCAGGTTGTCAATATATCTCCCAATGAAATAAAATGTGTGGTTGAAGGTCTGGCAAGAGTAAGAATCAAATATTTTACTCAGACAGAGGGCTTTTTCAGAGGGGCAATTGAAGTAATTGAGGAAGAAAATTATATTGAAGATGAAGAAATAAATAACCTTAATACTACGATAAGAATGCAGGTTGAGAAATTTATACAGCTCGGAATTCCGCTTCCGACAGCTTTCGTGGTAGCAGCAACCAATATTTCCAAAATAGAAGTCCAGGCTGATTTATTCGCTTCTTATCTGTTAACAGAAATTGAGCAGAAACAGAAAATCCTGGAAGAAATAAGTGTAAAAGAAAGACTTAAGAAACTTACTGAATTTCTTTCGGAAGAATTAAAGAAATTTGAGGTTCAGAGCCAGATAAGAAATAAGGTTCAGGAAGAAGTAGGAAAAACGCAGAGGGATTTTTATCTCAAACAGCAGCTTAAGGCAATTAAGGAAGAACTCGGGGAAGCTGATGAATCTATTGCTCTTTCCAATGAACTAGAGAAGAAATTAAAAAAGAAAAAGATGCCCAAGGAAGCCAGAGAGAAGGTAGAAAAGGAAATAAAAAGACTTGAAGGTATGCCAAGCATGTCTCCGGAATATTCTTATATAAGGACTTATGTTGAATGGATGCTTGATGTGCCATGGACTGAAAAAACAAAAGATATCCTTGATATAAAGAAATCAAAAGAAATACTGGACGCTGATCATTATGATCTTGAAAAAGTAAAAGAGCATATACTTGATTATCTTGCTGTTAGAAAACTTAAAGGTAAAACAACCAAAGGACCCATACTTTGTTTCGTCGGTCCTCCTGGTGTTGGTAAAACTTCATTAGGTCAGTCCATAGCAAAATCACTTGGAAGAAAATTCATAAGGATGTCAATAGGAGGAATAAGGGATGAAGCTGAGATAAGAGGACATCGAAGAACATATGTAGGGGCATTACCCGGCAGAATCATACAGGGACTTTCACAGGTAGGAGTAAATAATCCGGTTTTTATGCTTGATGAAATCGATAAGGTCGGAGCTGACTACAGAGGAGATCCGTCTTCAGCACTACTGGAAGTTCTGGATCCTGAACAGAACAATTCTTTCAGGGATCATTACCTTGAAATACCTTTTGATCTTTCAAATGTAATGTTTATAGCAACGGCAAATATACTTGATACTATACATCCTGCTTTGAGGGACAGAATGGAAATACTTGAACTTCCTGGATACAGCAGTGAGGAAAAAGCTCATATAGCTGAGAAATTCCTGATTCCTAAACAGCTTGAAGAACAGGGAATAACAAAATACAATATACGATTTTCAAAGGATGCCATTCTTGCGATTATAGAAGAGTTTACAAGAGAAGCTGGTGTACGAAATCTTGAAAGAGAAATTTCAAATATTTGCAAGAAAATCGCCAGGGAAATAGTTGAAAATAAAAAGTACTCTAAACTGGTTACCAAAAAGAAGATCTATGATTATCTTGGCGTTGCAAAAATAGAACCGAATGAAATAGAAGATAAAAACAGTGTAGGAGTTGCTACCGGTCTTGCATATACACCTGTAGGAGGAGATATCATACTGATTGAGTCTACTTATTATAAAGGAAAAGGGAGCATCATACTTACAGGTAATCTTGGAGATGTTATGCAGGAATCTGCAAAAGCGGCAATAAGTTATGTTCATTCCAAAGCAAGAGAACTGGGAATAGACGATAATTTATTCGGAAAATCAGATATGCATATACATGTTCCTAGCGGTGCAATCCCAAAAGACGGTCCGTCAG